>NZ_PINZ01000001.1:0-278449 GCF_002810305.1 Halomonas sp. 141 | reverse complement strand
CGATCTTCCAGGTAGCCGACTACGGCCTGGTGGGGGATCTGTTCGAGATCCTGCCGGAGCTGGAGAGCAAGCTGTAAACCTCCTCTAAAAAGCCCCGAAAGGGGCTTTTTTCGCTTCCAGCTTTTAATAACAATTAGCGAGTAGCTTATGCTGACCCAACTGACTGCCTCAATGACGCTGCCGGTCATCGGCTCTCCCATGTTCATCGTTTCCGGTCCTGAGCTGGTCATTGCCCAGTGTCAGGCGGGGATTATTGGCGCGTTTCCGGCGCTGAACGCCAGGCCTGCGGAAGTGCTTCGGGAGTGGCTTCAGCAGATTACCGCGACGCTGGACGCCTATAACGCTCAGCACACGCAAGAGCCCGCGGCACCGTTTGCGGTGAATCAGATCGTACACCCCACCAATGACCGCCTGGACCACGATGTAGCGCTGTGCGCGGAGTTCAAGGTGCCGCTGATCATCACCAGCCTGCATGCGCCCAACCGGGTGGTCGAGCAGGTACACGCCTACGGCGGCCTGGTGTTTCACGATGTGACGACGATCAGGCACGCCCAAAAAGCCATCGATACCGGAGTGGATGGGCTGATTCTGGTGTGCCATGGCGCAGGCGGCCATGCGGGGCGGCTCAACCCCTTTGCCTTCGTGGCAGAGGTTCGGCAGTTCTACGATGGGCCTCTGGTGCTGGCGGGGGCGATTACCAAAGGCGAGCAGATCGCCGCCGCGCAGGCGCTGGGCGTGGACATGGTGTACATGGGCACGCGCTTCATTGCTACCCGGGAAGCCAATGCCCAGCCTGCTTATAAGCAGATGGTGCTGGAGGCTGCTGCCGGGGATATCGTTTACACCAACCTGTTTACCGGCGTGCACGGCAACTATCTTCGCCAGAGCATCGAGCTGGCCGGGCTGGACCCGAATGCGCTGCCCGAGGGCGACAAGAGCGCCATGCGCTATGGGTCAGGTGGCAGCAGCAAAGCCAAGGCATGGCGGGATATTTGGGGCGCAGGGCAGGGGGTGGGCGGTATCACGACGCTCAACAGCGTGGCCGATGAAGTGGCCACCCTGCGGGTGGATTACCAACAAGCACGGGATCAGTTGCGACGGCGCTGACGAAAGGCGGCCACGCGCGCTTGAAAATCCTCCGTGGCTTTACACGCATCCTGCAGCGAGCCTTCCAGCGTCAAGGTGTCGTCGAGCGACAGGTTGGCTGCCTGTCGCAAGGCGCGTTTGGTGGCTCCCAGCGCTTGGGGAGATTGCGCCACCAGCGCCTGTGCCAGCCCTCGGGCTTCCGCGAGCACCTGATCATCCTCCACCACTCGATTGACCAGACCCAGCGCCACGCAGCGCTCGGCGTCGATGGGGGTGGCCAGCGCCGCCATTTCAAAGGCCTGGGCATGACCCAGCTTGCGCACCAAATGCCAGCATGCGCCGCCATCAGGAATCAGGCCAATAGTGATAAAAGCCAGCTTCAGGTACGCCGAGCGGCCCATGACCACCATGTCGCTGGCCAGCACATAGGAGACGCCAATCCCCGCAGCGGCACCGCTGACCGCTGCGATCACCGGCTTCTCCATGGTCATCATGGTGCGCAGCGCAGGAAGAAAGAGCGTCGCCAGCCGCTCGCTGGCGGGCTGTGTGGTGGCTTTCTCGAACTCTGCCAGGTCGGCACCGGCGCAGAAGGCGCTGCCTTCGCCGCTGAGAATCACGCAGCGCACCTGTGAGTCTGCCGCCGCCCTGACAAGGGCTTCGTTGAGTGCCAGGGCCGTGGGCTCGTTGAGAGCATTGCGCACCGCTGGGCGCGCAATGGCGATGTGGGTAATACCGTCTGCTGTTGGGTGGACCCGCACCAGCGGCGTGGCTTGCTGACTCATATTCGGCTCCTCAGGCGGCGTCCAGCTGTTCGCTCAGCGTTTCAAGGTGGAAGTCGCTATCGCCCAGGTAGTGATCGAACATGACCAGGTGCTTGGCATAGTGGGCCACGTAGCACTCTTCGGTCATGCCCATGCCGCCGTGCAGCTGAATGGCCTGTTCGGCAATGAAACGCGCTGATTCACCGCAGTACGCCTTGGCCGCGGCCAGCTTTGCATCCCGTTCCTGGGCGGGCAGTGAGAGGCTGGTGGCGGCAAGAATCGCCATGGAGCGCGACTGCTCCAGGTGCAGGTGCATGTCCACCATGCGGTGCTGCAGCGCCTGAAACGTGGCCAGCGGCAGGCCAAACTGCTTGCGCTCTTTCAGGTACGCCAGCGTCTGGTCGCAGGCGGTTTCCATGGCGCCGATGGCGTCGGCGCACAGCGCTGCCCGGCCCAGGGCCAATACCTCTGCCAGTGCCTCACCGGCGTCTTCGCTCAGGCAGTGCTCCAGCGGCAGGGACACGTCGTCCAACATCATGTCACCGGCGGGCTGGTCATCCATGGTGCGATAAGTGCGCTGCGAAACGCCCTGAGCATCGGCAGGCACGATGAACACGCCTAACTGGCCATTGGGCAGTTGGGCGGTGACCAGCGTGGCGGCGGCATTGGCCAGGTTCATGACCACGTCCTTGCGGCCATTGAGCAGCCACTGGCCGTTGTGCTGGCGCGCGTGGGTCGATATATCGAACGCGTCATAGCGGGCGGCGTGCTCTTGCCAGGCCAGGGCAAGCTGGTGCTCGCCTTCCAGCAGCGGCGCCAGCCAGCGCGCCTGCTGTGTCGGACTGCCACATAGCGCCAGCAGTTGCCCCGGCATGACCAGCCCAAACAGGTAGGCTTCCGGGACCAGGCCGCGCCCCAGTGCCTGCATGATGATCATCAGGTCGGTGCCGTCGCCGCCCAGCCCTCCCACGTCTTCGCTGAACGGCATATGCAGCAGCCCCAGTTCGGCAAAGGTGCGCCACAGGGGGCTGGCGGCGTGTGACGGCGCTTCCAGCAGGGCGCGGCGTTGTTCAGGGGATACCTGGTCGGCCACCAGGCGTGTCAGTGTCTCTTCGAGCATGCGCTGCTCGTCGGTGAGTGCGAAATCCATGGTGACCCCTTACATGCCTAGAATGGTTTTAGCGACGATGCTCTTTTGAATCTCGTTGGCCCCGCCATAAATCGACAGCTTACGCCGATTGAAATACTGAGCGCTCGCAGCAGCGCTCTGGGCGGCGTCGTCTTCCAACGTGTCGTCACCGTGGAGAAACTCGGGAAAGAACGGCAGCGCGGCAGGCCCCAGCGCACGGCGGGTCAGTTCGCTGAGCTCCTGGCGCAGCTCCGAGCCGCGTACTTTCAGTAGGGAGCTTTCTGCCCCGGGAACGCCGCCCTCCCGGGAGGCGGCAATCACCCGCAGGTTGGTGACTTCCAGCGCCATCAGCTCCAGCTCGGCTTTGACCACCCGTTGGCGAAAGCTGGGCAGCGCCAGCAGCGGCTTGCCGCGATGCTGCATACGGGAGGCCAGCGACTTCAAATGGCGCAGCGCCTGCTTGGCGTGGCCCAGCCCGGCAATGCCGGTGCGCTCGTGGGTGAGCAGGAACTTGGCGCAGGTCCAGCCCTGGCCCTCGTCACCCACGCGGTTCTCCACAGGTACGCGCACGTTATCGAGGAACACCTCGTTGACTTCATGGGCACCGTCGAGGGTGATGATCGGGCGCACGGTAATGCCGGGGGTCTGCATATCAATCAATAAAAAGCTGATGCCTGCCTGCTTTTTGGCCTGGGGGTCGGTGCGTACCAGGCAGAACATCATGTTGGCGTGCTGACCCAGGGTGGTCCAGGTTTTCTGGCCGTTGACCACATAGTGGTCACCGTCACGCACCGCACGGGTCGACAATCCGGCCAGGTCCGAGCCAGCGCCCGGCTCGGAGTAGCCCTGGCACCACCAATCCTGATTGTCGAGAATGCGCGGCAGGTAGTGTTGCTGCTGCGCGACACTGCCGAACTTCATGATCACCGGCGCCACCATGTTGACGCCAAAGGGGACGACCGTGGGAGCGTGGGCGGCGGCGCACTCTTCATCGAAGATATGCCGCTGCACCGGCCCCCAGCCCGGGCCACCGTGTTCGACTGGCCAGTTGGCGGCGAGCCACCCCCGTTCACTGAGAATGTTCTGCCAGCGCAGGTGGTCGTCGGCGCGCAAATGGCGCCCCAGGCGTACCCGCTCACGGATGTCCTCGGGCAGTGAGTCGCTGAGAAATTGGCGGACTTCCTCGCGGAACGCCTGCTCTTCGGGGCTAAACGTCAGGTTCATGAGTGTGCATTCCTGGCAGTGGTCGATGAGGTGTCGGAGGCGGGCTGGGCCAGCGTGGCCTGGCGGTGAGCCCCGCCTGAATGCCGGGGGTAGCCCAGGGCTTCCACCGAAAGCAGATCGATATCGCTTTCCCGGTAGCAGGCTCCCTGCTGGGCCAGGTCCAGGCTGGCCTGCTCCAGCGCCGTTTGGGTGCCCTGGGCAGGCGCTTGCGCGGCGGCGTCATGCAGGGTACTCAGCACGCCAGGGGAGCGCGTCACGACCACACTGGCCCGCAATGCCTTGAGGGTTAACGCCGCCCGCTGCTGGTCCAGCGCGCTGGCGTGGTGATTGACCAGTTCATGGAAGGCGCCATGCTCAGCCAGCACCAGGCTCAAGGAGGCCGAGGGCAGGTCTGTGTCAATGTGTTCGTCAATGTCTTTGTCAATGGCTGCGTCAATGGCTGCGCTGATGGGGGCAGTAAGTGGCCGCAGCGCTAGCGTGACGGCTTGGCCGGGGCAGGTGCTGGCATCCACGCCGGGCGCCAGCAGGCACAGTTCGGTGTTGGCGTCTGCTGTGGGTGTCAGCGTTATCCCCGCCCGCTGGGCGGCCTGCTGCAGCGTGTCGAACAGCGGGTGTTCACCGATCAGCGCTAGCTGGGTGAAGAGGGCCGCGTTCTCTACGCCGGGCACCAGGTGAGGGTTTCGGGCGGCAAAAAAGAGGTGGATCAGTCCTGCCCGTTGTGGGGAGTCCATGCAGGCCAGAAACAGTGCCCGCTCCTGGCGCAGGCCCTCTTCCAGCGATGCCGCCTGGGTGCAGGCATCGATGGCTTCGACGATGCGAAATGGCGAAAACAGCTCCGGGACGCTGCTTTCGAGCTGCGCCCGCATGGCAGCCATGACCTGAGGGTCGGCGTCGGGTGCGGGGAGCTGCCCGGTAATACGCGTTGTCTGCTCTCCCGCCAGCACTGCCCGTGCAGCGGTAAGCCCGGCTTCCAGCGGCGTTGCGGCGTCGCTGATGGCATCGAGGATTCCGATGGCATGGGCTTCCGTGGCCTCCACGAAGCGCCCGCTGGTGATGATGTCCAGCGCATTTGCCACACCCGTCAGCCGGGGTAGACGTTGGGTGCCGCCTGCGCCGGGCAGCAGGCCGAGCTTCACTTCTGGCAGGCCAACCCGAGTGCTTGCCAGCGCCACGCGATAGTGACAGCCCAGCGCGACTTCCATGCCACCCCCCAGCGCCGTGCCGTGCAGCGATGCCACCAGCGGTTTGGGGCATGCTTCCAGTTGGCTAATCACGTCTGGCAGAAGCGGCGCCTGGGGCGATTTGCCAAATTCGCGGATATCTGCCCCGGCGATGAACGTGCGCCCCTCGGCCATGACCACCAGCGCCTGGGCCTGCTGGTCGGCGATGCCTGCTTGCAGCGCGTCGAGCAAACCGCGCCGCACGGCCTGGCTCAAGGCGTTGACCGGTGGGTTGGCGATACTGATGACACCCACCTCGCCATGCCGCTGGTAGTGAACACTCATGATGGCTCCCGTGTTTCGCTATATGAAACTAAGCATTGTTATTTGGAATATACATCGATCATGGCGAAAGACGCCGTTGGAGTCAATAATTCAAAACATTGTTTTGCATTGCGGAATTTATGGCTTTGAATAAAAGGCCGCACAGTGGCGGCCTTGGGTAAAAGATGAGGCGAAATATGAAGCGCGGCGTGGGGCAGGCTTGTCGAGGTAGGCCTGGCGATAAGGTGCGCATGGGACACCCGCCACGTCAGCGTAAAGTGGCCCACCGCAGCTCGCCGTCTTTTCAGACAGAGCCTAGAACACTGGTTTCAACCCAGCCTCTTCCAGCGCGGTGCGACGCACCTGCATCCAGCCGTCGATGAACGCCGTTTCGTCTCCGGGGGCATCGGCTTGATACGCTTCCCAGGTCTCCATCAACAGCTGTTGCCGCGCTACCAGGGCGTTCTGATGGGCCTCCATGGCATCGTTCCACACGCCGGTCTGTTGGTAGTAAGCCACCACGGCATCGTGGAAGGGCACCACCCAGGTCAGGTTCTGGTTTTCCAGCGCATAGCCGCTGGCACCGGGGGCGTTGTCCTTGTAGTCGTCAAAGGACTCCACCAGCGTGGTGATCAGCCCGGTAACGGTTTCCGGTGCCAGGTCGGCGTTACTCACCATGATCGGGTAGGGGTAGCTGGCGCTGGCCAGCGGCTGCTCGGCATCGATACCCGCGCCAGAGGTCACGTCGTGGGGCTGAAAGTAGGGGGCTACCTCCAGCATGCGTGCCCAGCCTGCGTCATCGTCCGTGGGTAGCGCTGGCCACTGCAAGCCGCGTGGGCTAGCCGCCAAGCGCTGGGCCGCCGGAGTGACCGTGGTGGTAATCGCCGCATCGGCACGGCCGCTGATGATGCCGTCGAAGGCGGCGTTGTAACCGGGGAAATCGACACGCTGCACGTCATCCCAGGTCAGCCCGGCAAATGCCAGATAGGCTTCGGCGGCCTTGTTCAGGGCATCGTCGCCACGCAGGTAGGCTAGCCGCTTGCCCTTGAGGTCGGCGATGGAGTCGATCTCCACATCGCCAGCTACCGCCATGCCCAGCCCGAAGCTGGCCATGGCGGTGGAAATGACGCGAATGGGCTGAGGCCCCCAGTCCGGTCCGGCAAACATCATGACGCCTTCCGAGCCGTAGTAGCTGGCAATGCCGCAGGCACACAGATCCACGCGGCCGGTTTTGAGCGGCGTCATGCGCATGGTGTCGTTTTCACCGGGAATGACCCGGGACTGAGTGCCATGCTCCTCCTGAAGCAGCTGGCTGATCGCCATGATCTGGGCGTGGCCGCTGGTGCCCGTGCCATACGCCGTCCAGTTCAAGGTGCTGGGCATGGCGCTGGCGCTGCCCGCTGCCAGCAGGCCAGCGGTGACGCTACTGAGGGCGAGGGTAAGCGTTGTTCTTGTGTTCATGATATCTCCTCGTGGTGGGTATCAAGCGTTGGCCGTCAGCGAACGCTGGTGGTGGCGCTGGCTAAGCCGCGCAAGGGCAACCCCTGGCAATAGTGCTGCCGCGGCCAGGCCAATCAACTCCCACTGGCTCAGCGGAACCATGCCGCCCCCGGGGAGCGCCAGCAGCAGGCCCGCTACCAGCACCAGACCACGAATGACTGCCTCTTGCAGCATGCCGTATCCCAGCCGCCCGACGCCCATCAGATAGCCCTGCATGGCCGATGCGAACAGGATGATGCCGATGATGGCCTGAATGAATACGGCGACGATCACCAGTGGCTCGCCCTGCATGATCAGCGCCGGATTGAGGACGAACAGGAAGGGAATGAAGTAGATCACGCTGCCCAGGCGCATGGCCTGCAGGCCGGTCTCCATGGGGCGGGCGCCCGCCACCGTGGCGGCGGCAAAAGCTCCCAGCGCCACGGGGGGCGTGATGAAGCTCAGCATGCCCCAGTAGAGAATGAACATGTGCACTGCCATGGGGTCCAGGCCGCCGCCTTGAATCAGCGCCGGGGCCAGCGCCACGGCCAGGAAGATGTAGGCTGCGGTCACGGTCATGCCAATGCCCAGCACGAAGCTGGTGACCGCCCCCATGATCAGCAGCAGCGGTACGCTGCCCCCGGCGATGTTGATGAAGTCGTTGGCAATGGTGCCTGAAAGGCCGGTCATGGAGAGCGCGCCCACCAGCATGCCCACCCCTGCCAGAATGGCGATGAGTTCGGCAAACAGCTTGGCGGCCGAAGATAGCGTGTCGGCAACATCCTTCCATCCCCAGCGGTTCTGGCGGGAAAGCTGGTTGAGTACCAGCAGCAGGGCGGTTGCGTAGAACGGTGCCACCGCTTCGCGCTGCATGACCAGCAGCATCCACACCAGCAGGCCAAAGACGAAGATGAAGTACCAGCCCTCCTTGAGGGTTTGCCAGACCGACGGCAGCTCTGCCGCAGGCAACCCCTTGACATCATGGCGGGCAGCGTAAGCGTCGATCTGGATGAACAGCCCCAGAAAGTAAAGAATCGACGGAATGACGGCGGCCAGCGCAATGGTGGAGTAGGGCACGTCCAGGAACATGGCCATGACGAAGGCGGTGGCGCCCATGACCGGCGGCATCAGCACGCCCCCGGTGGATGCACAGGCTTCGACGCCGCCAGCGAACGAACGGCTCATGCCGATGCGGCGCATGGCGGGGATCGACAGCACCCCGGTGGTCAGGACGTTGCTGATCACGCTGCCGCTCATGGAGCCCATCAGCCCGCTGGAGAAAATCGATACCTTGGCAGGGCCGCCGCGCACATGGCCCAGCAGTGCAAAGGCCAGATTGATGAAAAACTTGCCGCCGCCGCTTTTTTGCAGCACGACGCCAAACACCAGAAAACCGATGACCAGCCCGGCAAAGGCCTGCAGTGGCACCCCCATGATGCTTTCGGTGCTCATGGTATGGTACATGGCCGTTTCAGACAGGCTGGACGGAAACGCTTGAATCGGGCCCGGCACGATATCCGCCACCAAGGGGTAAAGAGAGAACAGCCCGGCAATGATGGCAATCGGCAGGCCGCCCGCCCGGCGGGCAGCTTCGATGATGAGAATCCAGTAAGTGTAGCTGGCGTAAATGGCGATGTCCGGGGCCGAAAACGCCCAGCCGCGCTCGAGAATAGACACCGCGTTATAGACGAAGTAGCCGCCAATCAGCAAAGTGACGGCGCTGAGCAGGTAGTCGTACCAGGGGATGGGCTGGTCCTGCTGACGGCTGAGCATGGGCCATAGCAGAAAGACCAGCGGCAGCAGCAGTGCCACCACTGCGTAATAGAACTGGGTCTCGAGCCCGGTCACGAAGGTGAGCCAGCCCCAGTTGAACAGGTAATCCAGCGTCATCATCATCAGCAGCACGGTGACGGCGGCGGGCACCCAGCGAAGCGCGGGTGGCAGTTCGCGGATTTGGCTGATCTTTTCTTTGACCTGCGGGGCATTGGCAGGCGCGGTATCGGTGGTCATAGTGCGTTCCATCAATCAGCTGGGGCGGCGAGCGCCGCCCCGAGGCGAGTTACTCGAAAATCGGCTCGAATCCGGCGTCGGTCAATGCCGAGGCGCGGGCCGCCATCCACTCGGTAGTGAACGCGTCCGAGTCGCTGGGTGCGTCTGCCATGAACGCCTCCCAGGCTTGCAGCAGGACATTTTGCCGCTCGACCAGCTGATCCTGATGAGCCTGCATGTCATCGGTCCATACGTCGATTTCCTTGTAGTACTCCACCACCGCGTCGTGGAACGGCACCACCCACTGTAGATCCTGGTACTCCAGCGCGTAGCCCACGGCTCCCGGCGCGTTGTCCTTGTAATCGTCGTAATGGTCATTCATGGCTCGAATCAAACCATAGGCGACCTTGTCATCCAGGTCCTGATTGGCCACGACGATGGGATAAGGGTAGCTGGCGCTGGGGACCGGGTTATCGGCGCTGATGCCGCCCGCGCCTGCAGTGACTTCATGGGGCTGAAAATAGGGGGCAACTGCCGCCATGCGTTCCCAGCCTGCTTCATCGTTTGGGTCGAGTACCGGCCAGCTGATGCCTCTGGGGCTGCTGGCCAGCTGCTGCGCAGGGGGCGTCACGGTCGTCGTGAAGGAGGCATCCACATCCCCGGCGATGATGCCGTCGAAGGAGCGCCCGTAGCCCGGATAGTCGACGCGCTCGACATCGTCCCAGGTGAGCCCACCGAAGGCCAGATACGCCTCGGT
This sequence comes from Halomonas sp. 141, assembly GCF_002810305.1. Lineage (NCBI taxonomy): Bacteria > Pseudomonadati > Pseudomonadota > Gammaproteobacteria > Oceanospirillales > Halomonadaceae > Halomonas > Halomonas sp. 141. Next base: position 268,540 of record NZ_PINZ01000001.1, on the reverse strand, counting down.
GCCTTTATTCAAGGCATCGTCACCACGAACGTAGGCAATGCGCTTGCCGGCCAGGTCCGCAGGGGTTTCAACGCCCAGGTCGCCGGCCACGGCCAATGACAGGCCGAACGACGCGGTAGACGTGGTGATCACGCGCAGCGGCTGTGGGCCCCAGTCGCGATCAGCGAACATCATGACCCCTTCGGCGCCATAGTAGCTGGCGATACCGCAGGCGCACAGGTCGACACGCCCTTGTTTCAGGGGCGTCATGCGGGAAACGTCGTTGTCGCCGGGCAGTATGCGCACCGAAGAGCCGTAATGGTTCTGCAGCATGTTGCCGATGGCAACGGCCTGGGCGTAGCCGCTGGAGTTGGTGCCGTAGGCCGTCCACGCCATGGTGCGCGGCAGTTCTACTTCGCTGGCGTGGCTGACGGCCGCACCCAGTAGAGAAAGCGGCAGGGCGGCGATGAGCAGGCGGTGAGCAAATGGATGCATTTTCATGCTCCTTTATTGTGGTTGTGATGGTCGCTATCAGGTTGTTACGCTTTGCTACATTGTGTTTTGCTATGCGGTATTTGATTCTGCTGAGTGGTCAGGTGATAGTAGGTAAGCCGGTGGAGGCTGTCAACGCCGTTTGATGAAGTACCCAAAAAAGCCGATTGCTAAACGCAAAAAGCCGAGCAATGGCTCGGCTTTTCAATTGATTTTCAATGGCTTGGAAGATTGGGTTATGGGGAGAATTCACGCCAGGCAGCATAGGTGCTCAAAAATACCCGGCCAGACAGCGCTTCGAGAAAGTCGCTCTTTTTCAGTTGGTCCATCACCGGCCCCTTGACCTCGGCAAGGTGCAGCTTCACTTCGGAATCCTTCAGCCGTGCGTTGATGGCATCCAGGCTTTCCAGGGCAGAGGCGTCGATCAAATTGACGGCCGAACAGATCAGTACCACGTGTTCCAGCTCGGGTCGGCTGGCCACCAGGTTGTAGACGGTATCTTCGAGGTAGCGGGCGTTGGCGAAGTAGAGGCTCTCATCGATGCGCAGCAGCGCTGCATTTGGAGCGGTTTCGACATCATGGCGCTCGGTATTGCGAAAATGTTCGGTGTCGGGCACCCGGCCTACCAGCGCGCTGTGGGGGCGGCTGGTGCGATAGAGAAAAAGCGCGATGGAGAGCGTGACGCCGCCAATGATACCGGCCTCGATGCCTTCGACCAGGGTCAGCAGAATCGTGACCGCCATGGCGGCAAAGTCACTGCGGGAGTAGCGCCAGGTCTGGCGCAGCATGGGCATGTCCACCAGCGTCAGGATGGAGACCGTGATGGTGGCCGCCAGGGTGGCGATGGGCAGGTAATAGAGCCAGCCGGTGAACGCCAGCGTCACCAGCCCAATGCCCAGGGCGGCAAAGGCCCCTGCGGCCGGGGTCTGTGCCCCGGCATCGTAGTTGATCACGGTGCGCGAGAGCCCGCCGGTGACCGGCATGCCACTGGTGAAACCTGCCGCCAGATTGGCGGCACCCAGGCCGATCAACTCCTGATTGGGCGAGATACGCTGGCGGCGTTTGGCGGCCAGCATCTGGCCCATGGAGACCGACTCCACAAACCCCACCAGACTGATCAAGAGGGCAGGAACCAATAGTGCCCGCCAGAGCGAGGCATCCCCCCAGGGCAGGCTGAACGCGGGCAAACCGCTGGGAATCGTACCCACCACCGCCACACCCTGATAGGCCAGCTGCCAGTGCCAAGTGACCAGCGTCGTGATCAGCACGGCAAATACCGGGCCTGCCTTGGTCAGCAGGTCAGCCAGGGATGCAGGCACGCCTAGCCAGATCAACGAGCGTTTGCCGTAGCGGCGCAGCGCCACCAGAAACAGCAGCGTCCCCACGCCAATGGTTGCTGTGTAGGGATTGATGTCAGGCAGGTTGGGCAGCAGCGTCATGAGCCGTTCGACGAGCGTAAAGCCGCTGCTGGCAATTCCCAATAGGCCGCCCAGCTGGCTCACCGCAATCAGAATGCCGGAAGCCGTCAGGAAGCCAGAGATGACCGGGTGGCTCAGGAAGTTGCTGAAAAGCCCCATTTTCAGGCTGCCCATGACCAGCAGAATCATGCCCGAGAGCAGCGACAGCACCAGTGCGGCTTGCAGGTATTCGGCGCTACCGGGAGCGGCCACCGACGAGAGTGCCGCCCCCGTCATCAGCGCGATGATGGCCACAGGGCCCACCGCCAGGGTCCGGCTAGTGCCCAGCAGGGTGTAGAGCAGTTGGGGCAGTAGACTGGCGTAAAGCCCTACCACGGCAGGCAGCCCGGCCAGCAGAGCGTATGCCAGCGACTGGGGAATCACCATGACCGTCACGATCAGGCCCGCCATGAGGTCGGCCCCCAGCAGGCGCCGATGATAGTGGGGTAGCCAGGCAAGAATGGGCAAATAGCGCTTCAACATGAGCTCTCGCAGCGTTGGCCATATCAGGAAAAACGGGACCTGCAAAACGGAACATAGTTTAGCCTGTTTAGTTATAAAAATGTCATGTTCACTCGCCCAGGGGCCAAATATTACCTTTTGCTATCCCCCCAAAGTGCTACTTATTTCACCTGTGGAACTGGTTAAGCTGACTGAGTGGTAAACGCGGTCTGTATTGCGCCATGACTCGACGATCTCAACAATAAAAGAGTACTCATTATGCGACTGCTTCGCTGGCTGTTACCGCTGCTATTGATCAGTGCTGCCGTCGGGATGACCTGGCGAGGAGGCTTCTGGGCGTATGCTGGGCTCGCCAGCGCCCTTTTCGCGGGGGGCGCGCTGGTGGCCGCCGCCCTGTACGACGTGTACCGTGCCGATCATCAGCGTTTGGTATCGGTGCCCCGCAGTATCAGGCCGATTCAGGACTATGGTGCGCTACGTGGCATGGCGTATCGCCTGATGCATCGCGCCAGCAGTACTGCCATTGCCTCGGCAGAGGTGTCCCATTACGCCGACCTGATGGCCCAACGTCTCGCCAAACAAGAAAACATGGCCAGTGAGGCCTCTTCCAGCATGAGCGCCATCAACGCTGCCATCATGCAAGTCAGCGCCAGCGCGACACAGGTAGCAGCCCTGGCCGAGAGCGCCCAGCGGGCGAGTCATGACAATCATGATGCGCTGGCCGATATCATTCAGGACATGAGCGATGTTGCCGAGCGCTCCGGCCAGGCGTTGGATATGCTCACCGAGCTGAATGACAAGATCGAACGGGTGCGCAGCGTGACCTCGATGATCGAGGGGGTGGCCGAACAGACCCACTTGTTGTCGCTGAATGCGTCTATCGAGGCTGCCAGGGCCGGTGAGCATGGCCGAGGCTTTGCGGTGGTGGCGGGGGAGGTGCGCGACCTGGCGCTGAAAACGTCCACGGCCACCCAGAGTATCGATGGGCTGGTCAAGGATATGCACCAAAGCGGCCAGAGTGTCGTCAGCACCATGGGCGGGCTGATGACCCGGGTGCGAGACCGGGCTGAGGAGATGCAGCAGGTAGGGAGCAGCCTGGCCACCATTACCCAGGAGTTCGACCAGGTGCAGCAGGAAATCACCAGCGTGGCGGGTGCCATGGACAGTACGCGGGCCCACAGCCAGACCGTGGCGGACAGCCTCGACCAGCTGGAGCACGATGTAGATGAAGGGAACCGCCATATGCACGCCCTTGCCCAGCAAGCCCATGCCCTGATGGACGCGGCCGAGAGCGTGGACGCAGAGTTGGCCCAGCAGCGGCTGGAAGGGCGCCATCAGCAGGTATTCAAGGTGGCGCGTCAAACTGCCGACCAGATTGGCAAGCTGTTCGAAAAGGCCTTGAGCCGAGGCGAGCTATCGGAGGCCGCGTTGTTCGATCCGGATTATGCGGTGATCCCTGGGACCCAGCCGCCGCTTTATCATACCGGCTTCGATGCTTTCACCGACCAGCAGCTGCCCGCCCTGCAGGAGCCGCTGTTGGCAGGTCACGGCCTGAGCTACGCCATTGCCTGTGACCGCAATGGCTATGTGCCCACCCACAACGCGGCGGTGAGCCGTGAACCCACCGGCGACCCGCAACACGATTTGAAATATTGCCGCAGCAAACGCATTTTCGATGACCCCACCGGTCGCCGCTGTGGTGCCCATGAGCAGCCGCTGCTACTGCAAACCTACAAGCGCGACACGGGCGAGATCATGCACGACCTGTCGGTCCCCATTCATGTGCACGGCAAACACTGGGGTGGCTTCCGTGTGGGCTATCAGCCCGAACAAGCCGCACAGGCTCAAGCCCCAGAGCAGGTGCCTGCCACGCTGGCCTCAAGCGGCCGCCTGGCGCGGGCGTGATTGCCAGGACGACCATGAATAGAGCGCCAGGCCTGTCCAGATCATCAGAAACGTGACGAGCTGAATCAGGCCCAGCGGCTCTCCAAACACGGTCAGTGCAATCAAAAACTGAATGCTGGGGTTGATGTACATCAAGAACCCCAGGGTGGCCAGCCGCAAGCGGCGTGCGGCCCCGGCAAACGCCATCAGCGGCAGGGCCGTAAGAATACCGCTGACCACCAGTAACGCCGACATGGGCACGTCGTGCAGAAAATGCGACGTGCCTTGCCAGCTCATCCAGCTCAGCGCCATCAGTGCCAGCGGGAAGAGCAGCAGTGTTTCCACGAACAGGCCGGACAGCCCATCCAGCGGCACCTGCTTGCGAAAGAGTCCATAACTGCCGAAACTCAGCGCCAGCAGCAGGCTGATCCACGGCAACTCCCCCAGCATGACGAATTGCACGGCAATCGCCAGGCTGGCGAGACCAAGTGCCACCAGCTGTAGCCGGGCCATGACTTCCCTGAGCACCAGCATGCCCAACGCAACGTTGACCAGCGGGGTGAGAAAGTAGCCCAGGCTGGCCTGCAGCACCTGCTTGCTCTCCACGGCATAGATGTAGATGCCCCAGTTGAAGGCGATCAACAGCGCGCAGGCCAGCACCCTACCCAGGCGCCTGGGCTCGACCAGTGCGGCCACCACCGGAGGCCAGCGGCGCAGGACGCTGATCAGCCCGACCAGGAACAGGCATGACCACAAAATGCGGTGGATCAGAATTTCAAACGCGGGTATTCCATCGAACAGCGCAAAGAACAGCGGAAAACAACCCCACATGGTATAGGCGGTCAAACCGAACATGACGCCCTTGACCGCTTCAGGGTCTCTGGGTGCAGAGGGAAGCATAGCAGCCTCATTAACTAAAAATGCTAATCTAGCACACAATCGACCAAGACATTGATGCAAAGGAGGCATGGCATGAGCCAACTGAAAACCAGCCTGGTGCAGTGTGACTTGCGCTGGGAAGACCCCCACGCCAACCACACGCATTTGGCCAAACTGCTGGGCGACCTGGATAGCCGGGACACGGACTTGATCGTGCTGCCCGAAATGTTCGCCACCGGCTTTACCATGAACTCACGCGAGATGGCCCAGCCCATGGCCGACAGCCAGAGCGTGGCCTGGCTGCAAGCGCAGGCGCAGGCCAGGGGCTGTGTGATGACCGGCAGCGTGGCCATCGTGGAGGATGGCCACTACTACAATCGCATGGTGTGGGCGACGCCCGACGGCGAACTGCGCTACTACGATAAGCGCCACCTGTTCCGCATGGCGGGAGAGCATCAGCGATACGGCATGGGGTCGGCGCGGCAGATCGTCGAACTCAAGGGATTCAAGCTGCAGCTCAGCGTTTGCTACGACCTGCGGTTTCCCGTGTGGATGCGCCAGCAGCCAGCAGAAGGCGAGCATTTCGAGTATGATGCCGTGCTCTGCGTGGCTAACTGGCCCGCCCCGCGTCGCCATCCGTGGCGTACGCTGCTGCAAGCTCGCGCGGTGGAAAACCTCGCCTATGTGATAGGCGTCAATCGCGTGGGCGAAGACGCCAAGGGGCTGGCCTATAGCGGCGACTCCATGCTGGTCGATTTCAAGGGCGAACCGCTCATCGACCATCCTGCCCATACCGCGTTCATCGACACCGGAACGCTCGACAAGACGGAACTGGATGCCTTTCGTGACAAATTTCCTGCCTGGCAAGATGCCGATCGCTTTTCGCTGCTGCCGGGAGTGGGGCAATAATGCGCCTTGATCGTTTTTTGAGTGAAACCTCTGCGCTGACCCGCAGCCTCGCCAAGCGCGCCTTGAAAAATGGCGAAGTGACGCTGAATGGCGAGCCCATCAAGCAAGCCGCTACCCATATCGACACGGCCCAGGACGAGGTGCGTTTGAATGGCGAGCGTCTCGAGCTGGTGGGGCTGCGCTATATCATGTTGCACAAGCCCAGGGACGTGGAGTGCACCGCACGCCGGGGTCTGTATCCGCGGGTCATCGATATCATCGATGAGCCCAAGGTAGAACGCCTTCAGCCGGTAGGGCGCTTGGATGTGGACACCACCGGACTGCTGCTATTGACCGATGACGGGCAGTGGTCCCACCGGGTGACCTCGCCGCGCCACCGCTGTGCCAAGGTGTATCTCGCCGAGCTGGCCGAGCCCATGGAAGGTGAGGCGGCTCAGCAGGCGGTCGAGCGCGTGGCCGAAGGCCTGCTGCTGGAAGGTGAAGAGACTCCCACCCAGCCGGCCACGCTGCGTTTCATTACCCCGCAGCAGGCGGAGCTGACCATTACCGAAGGCCGCTACCATCAGGTAAAGCGGATGTTTGCTGCCTTGGGCAACCACGTCGAGGCGCTCCATCGGCACTCGATCGGTAGCCTTGCGTTGCCCGACGATTTGGCACCGGGCGAGTGGCGGGCGTTGACTCAGGAAGAGATCGACAGCTTTTAAACGGGCCATATTTATACCGTTATCTTATCTAGCCTGAAAAAATGACCACACCTTTGGATGTTTTCAGACGCTGGCGGAGAGGCTCGGATCGAGCGCTATCCGCCAGCGATGGATTTTGCCAGAAATGCCCTTGGTGATCAGCTTTTCAGCCTGCTCACGAAAGGTGAGCGGCATTCAAAAGCGCTTGGGTATACGGGTGGCGAGGGTTGGCCAGTACGTCAAGACAATCCCCCTGTTCGACCACCTCGCCATCTTTCAGCACCATGATGCGGTGTGCCATGGCGCGGACGACGGCCAGGTCGTGGCTGATGAACAGATAGCTGAGCTGCCGCCTGGCCTGCAGTTCCCGCAGTAGCGTGACCAGCTGCTTTTGCACGGTGCGGTCCAGGGCAGAGGTGGGCTCGTCGAGGACCAGCAGCTCGGGCTCCAGGATGATGGCCCGAGCCACGGCAATACGCTGGCGTTGGCCGCCTGAAAACTCGTGGGGGTAACGGTCGGCACAACTTTCGGGCAGGCCGACTTCCGTCAGGGTCTGGCGGACGCGCTCGCTGACCTCGTGGTCGCTCAGGCGCGGAAAGTGAAAGCGCAACCCTTCGCTGACGATGTCGAATACGGGCATGCGCGGAGAAAGCGCGCCGTAGGGGTCCTGAAACACCATCTGCAGCCGATGGCGCTGGCGCCGCAGGGCGTCTCCCGTCAGCTCGCTCAGCCGTGCATCGCCCAGGCTCACATCTCCCTCGCTGGCCACCAGCCGCATGATGGCCGAGGCCAGCGTGGTCTTGCCCGACCCGGACTCGCCCACGATGCCCAGGGTCTCACCGGATGCTATGTGCAGATCGGTGGCTTTCAGCGCTTCGAAAGCCGGGGGCTGGCGCTGGAACAGCCGCGTCTTGGGACGTTTGAAGCTGACGCGCAGCTGGCGGGCGCTCAGCAGGGCAGCGCTGCTGAGCGGCGCTGCAGGTCGGCCCTCCGGCTCGGCGGCGATAAGTGCTCGGGTGTAGTCGCTTTGCGGGTTGGCGAAGACCTGTGCGACGGGCCCGGTTTCTTCTACCTTGCCGCGATACATCACGCAGACACGATCGGCATGGCGACGCACCAGGTTGAGGTCGTGGCTGATCAGCAGCAGCCCCATGCCGTGGTGATCGCGTAGCTCCTTGAGTAGCGCCAGAATTTCCTGCTGTACCGTGACGTCCAGCGCCGTGGTGGGTTCGTCGGCAATCAACAGTGCGGGGTTGTTGGCGATGGCCATGGCGATCATGACGCGCTGGCGCTGGCCTCCTGAGAGCTGGTGAGGCCAGGCGTCCAGCAGCTCGTCGGGGCGGGGCAGTTGGACCTGCTCCAGCAGCGTACGCGCCCGCTGCCTGGCGGCTTGTCCGCTCAACCCCTGATGCAGGCGCAGGGTTTCCCCTATCTGCTTGCCAATGCGATGCAGCGGGTTGAGCGATGTCATCGGCTCCTGAAAAATGAACCCGACGCGGTTGCCCCGCAGCGTGTTCCAGTCCCGCTCACGCAGCTGGCTCAGGTCACGGCCTTCCAGCAGGCGCTGGCCAACGACCTGGGCATTGCTGGGCAGCAAGCCAATGGCGCCCAGCGCGGAGACCGACTTGCCCGAGCCAGACTCTCCGACGATGGCCAGGGTTTCCCCCGCATTCAGCGACAGTGACAGTTTGTCGACCACCACTTGGCCATCGAACGCCACGCTGAAGTCGTTCAGGTGCAGCAGAGGGGTGGAGCTAAGTTCAGACATGGGCGGCTTCCCCGGCAGCATTGGCGCCTTGCTTGACGTGGCGAGGGTCGAAGGCATCCCGCAGGCCCTCACCGATGAATACCAGCAGTGACAGCATAATGGCCAGCGTCATGAAGGCCGTGATGCCGAGCCAGGGCGCATGCAGGTTGTTCTTGCCCTGTGCCGCCAGTTCACCCAACGAGGGGGCGCCAGGGGGCAAGCCGAAGCCCAGAAAGTCGAGTGCTGTCAAGGTGCCGATGGCGCCGGTAAAGATGAACGGAATGAATGTAAGCGTGGCCACCATGGCGTTGGGCAGGACATGGCGCCACATGATGAGTCGGGAAGGAAGCCCCATGGCCTTGGCAGCCCGCACGTACTCCAGGTTGCGGGCGCGCAGGAACTCGGCGCGCACGATATCCACCAGGCCCAGCCAGGAAAACAGCAGCATGATGCCCAGTAGCCACCAGAAGCCCGGCTGCACGAAGCTGGCCAGAATGATCAGCAGGAACAGCACCGGCAGCCCGGACCATATTTCCGTGAAACGCTGGCCGATGAGATCCACCTTGCCGCCGAAATAGCCCTGCAGGCCACCGGCAATGACCCCGATGACCAGCGAGCCTGTGGTCAACACCAGCGCGAAAGCCACCGAGAGACGAAAGCCATAAATCACCCGGGCCATGACATCGCGCCCTTGATCATCGGTGCCCAGCCAGTGGCGCCCATCGGGTGGGGCTGGAGAGGGGCGGCTCATCTGCATGTCGAGGGTTTGATACGAAAAGGGGATGATGGGCCAGAGCGCCCAGCCATGGTCGCTAATCTGCTGTTGAATGAATGGATCGAGATAGTCGGTACGGGTGGGCAAAAAGCCGCCGAACTCGGTTTCCGGATAGTCGACCAGCAAGGGAACGTACCACTGGCCGTCGAACTGCATCACGATGGGTTTGTCGTTGGCGATCAGCTCCGCGAACAGGCTGATGATGAACAGTACGCCAAACAGCCACAGCGAGACGCGTGCCCGCCGGTTAGCCTTGAACGCCGCCCAGCGTCGCCGGGTAATTGGGGAAAGGCGGGAGGAGATGGCGCGCATATCAGGACTCCCTGGAGGCGAAATCGATACGTGGGTCGACCCACACGTAGGTCAGGTCAGAAATCAGCTTGAGCACCAGCCCGATGACGGTATACAGGAACAGGGTGCCGAAGATGACCGGGTAGTCGCGTTGCATGACGGCCTCGAAACCCAGTAGCCCCAGCCCATCCAGCGAAAAAATCACCTCGATGAGCAGCGCACCGGTAAAGAAAATGCCGATCATCGCCGAAGGTAGTCCGGCAATGATGATCAGCATGGCGTTACGGAACACGTGGCCATACAGGATACGCTGTTCGTCGGCGCCCTTGGCGCGCGCCGTCAACACATACTGCTTGTGGATTTCATCCAGGAAGCTGTTCTTGGTCAGCATGGTGAGCGTGGCGAAACTGCCGATGGCGGCGGCCAGTACCGGTAGCGTGATATGCCAGAAGTAGTCCTTGATCTTGCCCCAGGTGGAGAGGTCGGCAAAATCGGGGGAAGTAAGGCCTCTCAGCGGGAACCAGTCCAGATACGATCCCCCCGCAAACAGCACGATCAGCAGGATGGCGAACAGAAAGCCGGGGATGGCGTAGCCGACAATGACCAGCCCTGAGCTCCACACGTCGAATCGAGAACCGTGGTGCAGCGCCTTGCGAATGCCCAGCGGAATCGAAATCAGGTAGACCAGCAGGGTGGTCCAAAGGCCCAGCGAGATGGAGACCGGCAAGCGCTCGATCATCAGCTCGATCACCGGGCGGTCGCGAAAGAAGCTGGTGCCAAAATCGAAGGTCAGATAGTCCACCATCATGCCGATAAAGCGCTCATGGGCGGGTTTGTCGAACCCGAACTGCTGCTCCAACTGTTCGATGAAGCGTGGGTCGATACCGCGGGCGCCACGGGAGTCGTCACTGACCTGAATGTCGGCACCGCCCATGTCCAGGCGCGTACTGGCCATGGCGTCGGCCCCTTCGAAACGGGCCAGCATCTGGTCGATAGGCCCTCCCGGTGCTGCCTGAACGATCACGAAGTTCAGCAGCATGATGCCGAACAGTGTCGGGATCATCAGTAGCAGTCGGCGAAGTGTATAGCGTGCCACGGTGCACCCCATGAAATGAGAGTTGAGCCATTGTCTTGTTCTGCGTTCAGCGATTAACGGCGTCGGTTGCGCCGCTCCAGCGCCGCTTCACGCTCACTGTCGACCCACCAGGCATCCAGATCCATGGCGTAGGCCGGTGCTGGATCGGGGTAGCCAAACTTGTCCCACACGGCAATCCGGGTTTCTCCCGAGTGGTAGTGGGGAATCACATAGAACCCCCAGCGCAGCACACGGTCCAGCGCGTGGGTAATGGTATCGAGGGTTGCTCGATCCTCGGCGCGAATCAGCTGTTCCACCAGCGAGTCCACGGCCGGATGCGCCAGAGCCATGCGGTTACGGCTCTGTGGCGACTCGGCGGCCGCGCTGGTCCAGTAGTCGCGCTGCTCGTTGCCGGGGTTGTTGGATTGGGGGAAGTGGCTGATGACCATGTCGTAATCGTAGCTGCGCACGCGGTTCAGGTACTGGTTGATATCGACGATGCGCATGGAGGTCTGGATACCCAGGCGCGCCATGTTACGCAGCATGGGCTGTACCACCCGTTCCATGCCGGAGTCGTACATCAATACTTCCAGGCTAAGCGGCCGCCCCGTCTGCTCGTTGATCAATACGCCATCTTCCACCACGTATCCGGCGTCTTCCAACAGCGTCAGTGCACGCCGGAGTCGTTCGCGTAGCTCGGTGGGGTGCTCGATGGGCAGCGGGTCGGTAAACAGCCGCTCGGATCGATGCGACGCCAGCAGCTCGTCACGGAAGGGCTCCAGCAGCGCCAGCTCCTCTTCGGTAGGCAGACCGACGGCTTCCATTTCGGAGTTTTGAAAGAAGCTCTCGGTGCGGTAGTACGTATCGTAAAAGATATTGGTGTTTAGCCACGGGAAATCGAAGGTGAGGCTCAGCGCTTCGCGTACCCGTGGGTCCTGGAATTTCTCGCGCCGCAGGTTGAACACGAAGGCCTGCATCATCGAGGGATTGACGTCGGGCACGGTAATCCGTTTGACCTGCCCCTGGCGATAGGCCGGAAAGTCGTAGCCAATCGCCCAGGTGGCGGCGCGGGCATCGATACGAAAATCGGTCAAGCCCGCCTTGAAAGCCTCCCAAGCGATATCACGATCCCGATAGTACTCGTAGGTGATGCGGTCGATGTTATAGCGCCCGACATTGACGGGGAGATCCTTGCCCCAGTAATTATCGTCGCGCTGGTAGACGATACGGCGGCCAGGGTCGACCTCGCTGATGCGATAGGGGCCAGAGCCCGGATGGGCCGCCAGGGTGGGGGCGGTAAAGTCACGGGGTTCCCAATAGTGGCGCGGCAGGATCGGCATCTGCGCGACGATCAACGGCAGCTCGCGGGACTGAGTGTCGTTGAATTCAAAACGTACCTGATGTTCGCTGAGCGCCGTGACCTTTTCTACCCCGGCATAGTAGCTGGCGTAAAAAGGGTTGCCCTGTTCGCGCAGCAGGTCAAAGGTGAAGACTACGTCGTAAGCGGTGACCGGCTCCCCATCCTGAAAGCGTGCCTGCTCGTGCAGATCGAACTCGATCCACTCACGCTCAGGGTCCAGACGCACGCCACGGGCCAGCAGGCCATACAGGCTGAACGGCTCGTTGGGGTTGCTCTCCATCAGCGTGTCGTAAATTTGTGAGATGCCGGTGGCGGGAGTGCCGCGAATGATGAAAGGGTTGGTGGAGTCGAAACTGCCGCCTACAGCGGTATGGGTGATGGAACCGCCCTTGGGTGCCAGGGGGTTGACGTGGGGGAAGTAGGCAAAGTCTTCGGGCAGCTCAGGACTATCATAAAGCGATAGCCCATGCACCGTGGGGACGGGGGCGCTACCCTCGTCTGGCGGTGAGGCCCATAACGTGGCACTCAGCAATAGGCCACCGACCAGTAGAACTGCTTTCGACAACAACTCACCGCGTGGCATTGGTAACGTCCTGTAGTGGCAAAACCGGGGTGGTCACGGGGTTCAGGCCGCCCTAGCCACCCGATAATGAGAGCAGCTGACCGGGCTGTAGGGCTTCCGGGCGATCCAGCCCATTCCACCTGATTAAATCTTGCTGATCAAGCTTATAGCGTGCGGCAATTGTGGAAAGATTGTCGCCCCGTTCAACGCGGTGTACCGAAGGGGAGTCTGCTGCCACGTAGCTGCCGCTGGATTGTGATAGCTGTGCCAGCACCTGGGTGTCCACTTCCTCGGGTACCAGCAGCGTTTGTGCGCTGTTGGGGTCGATGCTGCCGTTCAACAGGCCCGGGTTCAGCTCGGCTAGCGCCGACTGGCTGACATCCAGCATGCGAGAGGCCTGTGCCAGGCTGACGGGCTGTTCCAGCTGTACCTTGGCAAAGGCCGGTTCCGCGTGAATGTCAGGCAAGCTGACACCATAGCGTTCGGGGTTGTCGATGATGGTGGCAATGGCCTTCAGTTTGGGAACGTACTGCATGGTTTCGTTGGGCAGCGTCAGATCCCAGTAGTGGCCTGCCAGGCCCTGGTTCTGGGCCTGCTGGCGTGCGCGATTGACCGTGCCTGCACCTGCGTTGTAAGCCGCCAGAGAGAGCATCAGGTCGCCTTCGTACCACTCGTCGGCCTGCATTTCCAGGTAATTGAGCGCGGCGTCGGTGGACGTCACTACGTCCAGGCGGCCGTCGTACTGGCCGTTGCGTACCAGGCCCAGTGCATCACCGGTGCCGGGCATGAACTGCCATAACCCGGCGGCGCCCATATGGCTGCGGGCGCTGGGGTCGAAGGAGCTTTCGACGAAGGGGATCAGGGCAATTTCACCGGGCAGGCCGCGTTCGGATACCTGCTGGGCAATCCAGGCAAGCCAGGGCGTGGCACGCTCGGTGATCGAGACGATATTCTGGGGGCTGGCGCTGTAGAGTTGAATCCACTCGTCTACCCGGGCCTGGGCATCGGCAGATAGGTGCTTCTCCTGCCACTGAAAACTCGAGCGCAGGATGCTCCAGGCATCCTGGGGCTGTAGTTCGAGGGCTTCCCAGAAGTGGTGCTGAAACGCAGAGGGTTGGGCCGTCAAGGCATTTTCCGCATTATCCAGCGCAGAGGAGGCGTCGTCGCTACTGGCGTGGGCGCCCCACTGAGGGGCCGTAGCAGAGGCTTGGGTATTCGCGGCGGCGGCCAAAAAAAGGCCCATAATAACCGTACTGCCGGCGCTCAATAACAAGCGCTGGCGAAGCGTTCGATAAGTCATAGTGTATTCGTTTCTATTCGATAGCGTTCTTAAAAACGGTTCTTCCACTCGCGCAGAGTGGTGAACGTAGCGAGTTCATCGTCATTTGCCCCTTGCTGGCCAGCGGCCAAGCGCACGCTTTCAGTGCCGACACGCAGGTAAGGGTTGATCGTCAGCTCGCGTCCTATCGTGCTGGGTAAGGTGGGCCTGCCTAGCGCCCTGGCCTTCTCGCACTCCTGTTGTGCGCGTGTTACAGCATCGTTGTCAGGATCCGCAGCACGTGCAAAGCTCAGATTTGCCTGAGTATATTCATGCGCTGCAAAGACCAGTGTTTCATGGGGGAGTTCCGCAAGACGACGCAGTGAGTTCAGCATTTGCTCCGGTGTGCCTTCGAAAAGACGTCCGCAGCCAGCATGAAACAGCGTGTCGCCACAGAACAGAAGAGCGGGAATACCCGGTGTAAAGTAGCTGATATGATCCAGCGTATGGCCGGGGGTCTCCATCACTTCGAAGGCGCGACCCAGCACTCTTACCTGATCGCCCTCGCCGACGCGCTGGTCGATACCTTGAATGTCCGGGTTATGGGGACCAATCACCAAGGGGGCGTAGCGCTCTTTCAGCGCCGCCAGCCCGCCGGTGTGGTCATGATGATGATGCGTGATCAAAATCGAATCGAGGGTCAGGGATTCTCGCTCGAGGAAATCGATCACGGGGGGCGCTTCACCGGGGTCCACCACGCAAACGCCTTGACTGTTATCCTGTCTTATCAGCCAAATATAGTTGTCGCTTAAGGCGGGTATCGGTGTCACGCTCATCATGGGCGAGATCCCTCGGAGTTTGTCAGACCTGCTCGAAAATTGCCGTGCGCCGCATCATGTGGCAGCGCGCCCTTCAAAAGCCCAATACTGTGGAGGCAAGAGTCGTTCATGTCAAATTCGCCGGATGTCACACGACTTGCCCGCTCTCTGGCTCAGGCCCGCGCCTATTGGCAAACGGATGCCGGGCGTTCGCTGTGGGAAGCCCAGCGCGCCTGCCTGGGGCCGGTGGTAGAAGGTCGAAAAGGTGGGCACAGCCTGGAGATGGGGATGGCCCCGCCATTGATGACCATGTCCAGTATTGCCCATCAGGTGGTCTGGGCGCCGAACAGAGAGAGCGCAGAGGGTGAGTCCACCCTGATTTGCCCCCCGGAACAGCTGGCGCTCCCGGACCGCTGTCTGGACGTCATGGCGATTCATCACTGGCTCGAATATTTGCCGGATGCGCACCATACGCTGCAGGAAGCCGCCCGTGTGACCGCCGACAACGGTGTGCTGGTGCTGTTTGGCTTCAACCCGGTAGGCCTCAACGGGCTCAGTCGCCGGTGGCGCAAGGCCGAATATCCGTGGCAAGGCCAGTGGCGCACGGTGAACCGCCTGCGGGACTGGCTCGCGTTTGTCGATTTCGAGGTGGAGCGCGTAGACTACTGCTGTTTTCGTGGCCCCATGAGCACCACTTGCCGCGAACGCTGGGAGCGGCTGGGCCGACGCCACAACATGCCGCTGGGTGAGAGTTACATGATTCAGGCGCAGCGTCGGCAGCGTCATGCCCCCATCCAGCGCGTCAAGTTTGGTTTGCGTACGCCGGTTTCGTCGTCTCTTGGCGTCACACGTACCAGCACAGCCGCCCGGCTACCCGCTGGAAAACGACGTATGGAAAAGGATAGTGAGCGTGAGTAACCAAACAGCCAGTGAGCTGCCCCGTGTCACGGTGTATACCGATGGGGCGTGTCGTGGCAATCCTGGCCCCGGCGGATGGGGAGTGCTGCTGGTCAGCGGTACCCATGAGAAGACCTTGAAAGGCTTCGAGGCGAACACCACCAACAATCGCATGGAGTTGATGGCGGCCATCATGGCGCTGCGCACGCTCAACAAGCCCTGTGAAGTGGCGTTGTGGACCGATTCGCAGTACGTCCGCCAGGGCATTACCCAGTGGATTCACAACTGGATGAAACGCGGCTGGAAAACCGCTTCCAAACAGCCGGTGAAGAATGCCGAGCTTTGGAAGTCACTGCACGAAGAGACCCAGCGCCATCGTGTCGAGTGGCACTGGATCAAAGGGCATAGTGGCCACCCCGGTAACGAGCGCGCCGACGCCCTGGCCAACGAAGCCATCGATGAGCATCAGAGGAGCAAGACCCCATGCGCCAGGTAATTCTGGATACTGAAACGACAGGTATCGACCCCAAGGATGGCCACCGTCTGGTAGAGATCGGCGCCGTCGAGATGGTCAATCGGCGGTTCACCGGGCGCACCTACCACCAATACATCAACCCCGAGCGTCATATCGATGCCGAGGTGGTGGCCGTCCACGGTATCGATAATGCCAAAGTAGCCAACGAGCCGGTATTTGCCCAGGTTGCCGACGATTTTTGGGCCTTCATCGAAGGTGCCGAGCTGGTCATTCACAACGCGCCGTTCGACGTGGGCTTCATCGACCACGAGCTGAACATGCTCAACAAGCGGCGTAAGTCGCCGGTATTGGGGCCGGTCAGGGAGCACTGCCGTATCCTCGATACGCTGGTCATGGCCCGCGAAATGCACCCGGGTCAGCGCAACAATCTGGATGCGCTTTGCAAGCGATATGACATCGATAACGGCCACCGGGTGCTTCACGGGGCCTTGCTGGATGCGGAAATTCTGGCCGATGTCTACCTGGCGATGACCGGTGGGCAAACGGCGTTGAC
Source organism: Halomonas sp. 141 (assembly GCF_002810305.1). Taxonomy (NCBI): domain Bacteria; kingdom Pseudomonadati; phylum Pseudomonadota; class Gammaproteobacteria; order Oceanospirillales; family Halomonadaceae; genus Halomonas; species Halomonas sp. 141. Next base: position 251,984 of record NZ_PINZ01000001.1, on the reverse strand, counting down.
CCTGGATGCCGAGAGTGGCAATGACCAGCGTAAAGAGCGCCAAGCCAACGAAGGGCTGTCGGTTCAGCGGCTGTCGCTGGCGCCAGGGCAGCTACGAGTGATTCGCCCCAGTGCAGAAGAGCAGGCCGCCCATCAGGCAAAGTGCCAAGCGCATCAGCTGCGCTGGCTGTCGGCAAGCGGTGAGAGTGGTACGGCCGATGCTTAGACGTGAAATTCCGCACCATGCGCGTGAAGGCCGAGTGATTCGCGTCGCGCGCAGCCATATAGCACCGGCACCGCTGGTGGGTGAGCTGTCTCCGCTTCAGCCCCATCAGCCCTGGGACGAGCACATGCAGCCCCTGTGCTACTGGCATGACGAGCCCGTGGCCTTGCAGGTCGAAAGTGCGCCGGGGGATGGCTGGATAGAGGGGCGCCAGTGGCTATCAGAACTGCCAGCCTCATGGTTTAGCCTGCTGGCCACGGCCTTGCAGGTCGGTGCCTGGCTGGAAAACCACCGTTTTTGCAGCCGCTGCGGTGAACGAGCCTCCAAACTGGAAGCCGAATTCGCCATGCACTGCTATGCGTGCGGGCATCGCAACTACCCGCGAATTTCACCCTGTATCATCACGCTGGTGACCCGGGGGGAAGCCATGCTGCTGGCCCGTAGCCCGCGCTTTCCGCCCGGGCGCTACTCTACCCTGGCAGGGTTCATCGAGCCGGGGGAGTCAGCAGAGGAGGCGGTGCACCGGGAAGTGTTCGAAGAGGTGGGGGTGCATGTGGATCAACTGCGCTATCACCACAGCCAGGCATGGCCTTTCCCGCATTCGCTGATGCTGGGCTATTTTGCGGAAGCGACCACTCAACGGATCATGATCGACGGGGTCGAAATCAGCGATGCTGCCTGGTTTTCGCCGCGGCAGCTGCCTGCGCTGCCGCCGCCTTACTCTATTTCACGGGACTTGATCGAAACGCACTTGGCCCGCTGGCGCTGAGGGCTTACCTGGCCGGAAACAGGCTAGTCAGCTTGGTGGCCAGCATGACATTGCCGGTCGCCTTGAGCTTGCCGGTCATGAACGCGGTCATGCCATTGATGTCGCCACTCATGATGCCCTTGAGGGTATCGGTGCTCAGGCTCAAGCTCACCGAAGGGTCGTCGTGTTCGCCTTCATGCACTCCCAGGCTACCGTCCTGAACCGAGAGATAGTGGCTGCCAGCATCGGAAAAATGAAACTGGAAAACTTCGTTCATGCCTTTGGCTGCTTCGGGGTCGAAGCGGGACTGCAGTTTTTCAAGGGTATTGGATGACATAAGGTATGCTCACGTAACAGTTGATGTGGATTGACGTTATCTCACGAGAGTATTTCAAACAGTTGTTTTAATCAAGCCTCGTTGACACTTCCTCACAATCTGCGGATAAAGCCCGTACACTAATACTTTCCAGCGTTTAAAAATACCTGAGGAGATGAGTCATGGCGGAATGGTTGGTGGAAATGGGCACCTTCCTGCTGCAAACCACGCTGGTGCTGGCAGCAGCGGCAGCGTTGCTGATGCTGGTGATGCGAAGCAAGGAGTCCCCGTCATCGGGATTGAGGCTACAGGTAGAATCCCTGAACGACCAGCGTCGAGCCCGTGGCCGGCGGCTGCGGGTCAACACGACCGAGCAGGGCGCCCGCAAGAAGCTGATCAAGGCCTTTCGTCAGGAAGAGAAGGCGCGGCAAAAGGCGGCCAAGCAGGGTAAGAGTCCTTCTGACGCTGTTCAAAAACTATGGGTGCTGGATTTCCATGGCGATATCAAGGCCTCCCAGGCTGAAACCTTTGCCCAGGAAGTGTCGGCGGTGATCGATGTGGCCAGCGCCAGTGACGAAGTGGTGGTGCGTCTGGAGTCGGCGGGCGGATTGGTGCACGCCTATGGGCTGGTGTCGGCTCAGTTGGACCGGCTGCGGGAAGCGGGGCTGACCACCACGGTGTGTATCGATAAAGTCGCGGCCAGCGGTGGCTATATGATGGCGTGTACCGCTCACCACATCAAAGCGGCCCCATTTGCGGTCATTGGCTCCATTGGGGTAGTGGCTCAGGTGCCCAATATCCACCGTTTACTTAAACGCAACGATATCGACGTGGAGCTGCTCACCGCTGGCAAGTACAAGCGTACCTTGTCCATACTGGGAGAAAACACCGAGGAAGGGCGCGAGAAGTTCATCGACGACCTCGAGAATACCCATCGTTTGTTCAAGTCTTTTGTGGCCAGCCACCGACCCGACATGGATATCGAGCAGCTGGCGACGGGAGAGATCTGGTACGGCAGCGAAGCGCTGGAACACAAGCTGATAGACAGCGTGGGCACCAGCGAAGCCTACCTGGTCGAGCGCATGGCCGATGCGCAGGTATACCGGGTGAAGCTGGAACCGCCGAAGACCATGGGGCGCCGGTTTGGCCTTGCGGTGTCGGCGGGCATCGAGAATGCGCTGGTGAAAGCGCTGGGGGTGGTCGAGTCAGCCGGTTGGTTGCGTCGTTGACCTGACAGCGTCAGGCCGCATAGTGCTGTGCCAGGGTACTGATGATTGCCCTGGCGCTGTCACTGTTGAGCGAGTAATAGATGGTTTGCGATTCACGGCGCGTATCGACCAGCTTGTCTCGGCGCAAAATGGCCAGGTGCTGGGAAAGCGCAGACTGGCTCAGCGACAGCTGTTGATTGATCTGCGTGACAGAGAGCTCCGTCTCTGCCAGCAAGCAAAGAATTTGCAGCCGTTTTTCATTGGCCAGAGCCTTGAGCAGCTGGGTGCCAGCCTCGATGGCGAGCCCATTGTGTTCCAGAAGGCGTGCAGCGGCGCTAGTAGAAGCAGACATGAAACTCTCCTTGCCTACACTGTAGTGACAGCGTTGTTATTGATTATGTAGCCATCGTCGCGTCGCGAGGATTGGGTTGTTGAATGATCATTAATTTAGCGCTTTTTGTCCAAATGCGCGATTAACGTTCTATCAATGGTAAGCGTCGATTTTTTGTCGACAATCTCTCTTTTCCATATTCGCTTTGGTCGAATTTAAGCCCATAGTATGAGGGTGAAAGCGCGCTTTGCTTTGTAGAGTGTCAACAATCAAGTTCACAACAATGACAAGGCCGCCATGAACCGTTACCACTCCATCTACCAGCAGTCGGTTGAACAGCCAGAAGCGTTCTGGGCCGCACAGGCTCGCAAACTGCCCTGGTATACGCCCCCCAGTACTATCCTCAGCTATGACGAACAGCGGCATGCCCGCTGGTTTGGTGATGGCGTGCTCAATATCTGCCACGCTGCCATCGATGTACACGTAGAGCAGGGCCGCGGCGAACAGGCGGCCATTTTCTGGGACTCGCCGGTTACCCGCGGCAAACAGACGCTCACTTACCGCCAGCTGCGCGACCGGGTCGCCAAGGTAGCCGGAGGCCTGGCGCAATTGGGCGTCACCAAGGGTGACCGGGTGGTCATTTACATGCCCATGGTACCGGAGGCGCTGATTGCCATGTACGCCTGTGCCCGCCTGGGCGCGGTGCACTCCGTGGTCTTTGGCGGCTTTGCCCCCCACGAGCTGGCGGTACGCATCGAAGATGCCGAGCCAAGGGTAGTCATTGCGGCTTCTTGCGGGGTGGAGGTCGACAAGGTGCTGCCTTACAAGCCCATCGTGGAGCGCGCCATCGAGCTGAGTAGCTTCAAACCCCAAGCGTGCGTGGTGTTCCAGCGCGACGCCCACCAGGCCGAGCTGCAGCCGGAGGATCACGATTGGGCAACGCTCGAAGCCAGTGCCCAGGCCGCTGACTGTGTGCCCGTCAAGGCGACCGATCCGCTGTATATCCTCTACACCTCCGGCACCACGGGCAAGCCCAAGGGCGTGGTACGCGATACGGGTGGTTACGCCGTGGCGCTGCACTACTCCATGGAGGCCATTTACGACCTGGCGCCGGGCGATGTGATGTTCACGGCTTCGGATGTGGGGTGGGTCGTCGGGCACTCCTATATCGTTTACGCGCCGCTGCTACGTGGCTGCACCACGGTGGTATACGAAGGCAAGCCCGTGCGCACGCCGGATGCCGGGGCGTTCTGGCGGCTGATCGAGGAGTACCGCGTCAAGAGCTTCTTTACAGCGCCCACGGCATTCCGTGCCATCAAGAAAGAGGATCCGGACGCAAAGCTACTCTCACAATACGATATCAGCAGCCTGAAACATCTGTATGTGGCGGGGGAGCGGCTCGATCCACCCACGTTCCATTGGCTGGATGACCTGCTGGACGTACCGGTGATCGATCATTGGTGGCAAACCGAAACCGGCTGGCCGATTGCCGCCAACTTGCCCGGCATCGAAGCCGTGCCCACCAAGGCCGGTTCGGCCACGTATCCCGTGCCCGGCTTCGACGTACGCATTCTGGATCGCGACGGCGAGCAGGCCGAGGCCATGCAGCAGGGCAGCGTGGTGATCAAGCAGCCGCTGCCGCCAGGCTGTTTGATCGGCGTATGGCAGGACCCGCAGCGTTTCCACACTGCCTACATGGCGGCTTTCCCGGGTTTTTACCTGACCGGGGATGGCGGCTATTTCGATGAGGAGGGCTACCTGTTCATCATGGGGCGCACCGATGACGTGATCAATGTGGCGGGGCATCGCCTCTCCACCGGTGAAATGGAGGAAGTGGTGGGGGCACACCCCGCAGTGGCCGAATGCGCGGTGATTGGCATTCATGACGAGTTGAAAGGGCAGCTCCCGATAGGACTGGTCATTCCCAAGGATGGCTTCCAGGGCGACGAAGCGACGCTGGAAGCCGAACTCATCGAGCGGGTGCGTGAACATATCGGCCCGATTGCCTGCTTCAAGCAGGTGCTGGTGGTCAATCGGCTACCGAAAACCCGTTCGGGCAAAATATTGCGCAAGCTGCTGCGCAATATCGCCGATGGCAAGTCCTACGGTATTCCATCGACCATCGATGACCCCACCAGCCTCGATGACGTGCATGACGTCATGTGTCAGCGTCAGGTAGGTACCGCAGAGCAAGCGAAGCCGCAGCAGGACTGAAACCAGCTTGGCCGCCCGGAGAGCCTGGGCGGCTTTCATTACCAGCGGGAAGGCGTATAATGCGCGCCCCAGTAGCGTCATTACGCTGTTCACGAGGGTTCCCTAACCCCTCTTGCCACCAAAAAAAGGTCTCGCTCCATGTTTGCGCTCACCGATCTTCAGCATCGCCGTTGCCTGACGGTAATGGTTCTCTTTCATATTGCCATCATTGCCGCCAGCAACTATCTGGTGCAGCTTCCCTTTACGCTGTTCGGCTTTCACACCACCTGGGGAGCCTTCAGCTTTCCGTTCATCTTTCTGGCCACCGACCTGACCGTACGCCTGTTTGGTAAAGGGCCGGCACGCGCCATCGTATTACGGGTCATGTTTCCCGCGCTGTTGGTATCCTATGTAGTGTCAGTGGTGTTTCCCCGTGGCAGTTTCGCGGGCCTTGAGGCGTTGGGCGAGTGGAACCTGTTCGTGGCGCGGATTGCCCTGGCCAGCTTCCTGGCCTACGTGCTGGGCCAATTGCTGGATGTGCAGGTCTTTGACCGGTTGCGCCAATGGGCCTGGTGGGTAGCGCCGGTCTGCTCCACTATCCTGGGTAACTTGGCGGATACTTTTGCCTTTTTTGCGACCGCCTTTTACAACAGCCCCGATCCGTTCATGGCCGCCCACTGGGTGGAAATTGCCACGGTGGATTACGTCATCAAACTGGCGATCAGCCTGCTGTTTTTCCTGCCGTTGTACGGCTTATTGCTGGCGTGGCTGACGCGCAGGCTGGTGGTATGGACCGGCCAGACAGGCGCCGAACCACGCACCGCTTAATCATCAAGGAGCCCCCATGACCGAACAGGCCACTGTCGACCTGCATGTGATCGATCTGCCCGCCGAGGTGGAAGCACCTCAGCAAGCGCCGCTGATCGTCATTCATGGATTGTTGGGAAGTGCCGACAACTGGCGCTCGCATCTCAAGGTGTGGCAGCGCCAGCGCCGGGTGGTGGCGGTGGATCTGCGCAATCATGGCCGCTCGCCCCATGCCGAAGGTATGCGCTACACCGCTATGAGTGATGACGTGCTGGCCGTGATGGACAAGCTCTCCATCGAGAACGCGCATATTCTTGGCCACTCCATGGGCGGAAAAGTGGCCATGACGCTGGCTCGGCAAGCTCCCGAGCGCTGCCTGTCGCTGATGGTGGCCGATATCGCCCCGGTGGCCTACCAGCATGGTCATGACGATGTGTTCGCGGCGCTGAATCGCGTCAGAGACGCCAAGCCTGCCAATCGCCGTGAAGCCGATGCGCTATTGGCGGAGCATGTCAGCGAGCGGCCCACGCGCCTGTTCCTGGCCACCAACCTGGTACGAGACGAGCAGGGGAGGATGAGCATTCGCGTGGGGCTGGACGAGATTCAGCGTGGCTATGAGCACATCATCGGTGAGCCGGAAGGAGAGGCTGCCTACGAGGGGCCAACGCTGGTGCTGCGTGGGGCCAACTCTCACTACGTGACGGATGAGATGCTGCCCAGGCTACGCGAAGTGCTGCCACGGGCCCGCCTGGTGACGCTGAAGAATGCTGGGCATTGGCTGCATGCTGATCAGCCAGAAGCGTTTCAGCAGGGGATCGACGCTTTTATTGCGGCGCACTCCTGACGCTGGCCCACTCAATCCAACCACCAATCCAGCCACTCAACCCAGCGGCTCGATCGACAGCCCGTGCTGATCGGCGTCGCGGATGAAGCGGTTGAGAATGCGGTAGGTATCCATGTCGAACTGCCCGGCAGGTGTTTTCAACGCCAGCGCAGCCTGCCGCGATGAGGCGCTGCCCAGATAGCACCAGTGATCGATCAAGTGATAGGCCGCCGGGCCCGTTGGGCGGCTCTGCTCGCGGAGAATGATACGGCCCGGCCACGGCCAGGCGCTTATCTGCAGGCCCGCCAGCGCCTGCTGGGCACGCAGCGTGTGCGCCTCTCGTGTTTCCTCGCCGCAACACGCCCCCCGGCATCGCCCCAGCTGGTGGGCAAAGCAGCGGCCCTTGCCCTTTTCCAGCCCCAATATCTGCGGGCAGAGCTGATGCGCTTCGGCCAAATGGCGCAGTGCCTCCTTGGCTTCCTTGGCGCTGCGGAACAGGCCAAACAGCTTCCCCGGCTGAGGTTGCCCCAGCAGCTTGCCATTGGCCAACGTGGGCTGCGCCGCATCGTCTGGCCAGTACCAGGTGTGTAGCTTGCCCTGGCGGCGTAGCTGGCGGTTCATGATGGGCATCAACTGCTTGACCAGCTGCGCTTCACGCAGTTGGGCGCTCAGGTCACCGGCCGTTTCCTCCCATTCCACGTGCTGGATCTGCTGGGCCAGGCGCATCTCCTTGTCATCCTGATGATCACGCTGGAAGTGGCCGAGCACCCGCAAGCGCAGGTTGACGCTCTTTCCCACATAGAGTGGCAGGCGGTTGTGCCCATAAAACAGGTAGACACCCGGTGCTTCCGGCAGCCCCGCCAGCTGCTCGCTGGGAAGGTGTGCGGGCAGGCTGCGGTGACGCTGCTCGTCAGCCAACGCCGCCTGCCAGGTGGGCGTATCGACCCGCTGTTGCCAGGTTTGCCAAAGGCCCCACAGGGCTTGCGCATCCTCTTCGGCTCGGTGGGCGTTGGTTCTGGGTACGTCGTAATGGGCCAGCAATGCCGTCAGATTGTGCCTGGGCAGCTGCGGTGCCAGTCGCCGGGCAAGGCGTAGAGTGCAGATTACCCTGGGGCGGTAAGCAATCCCGGCGCGTTTGAACTCGTTGCGCAGGAAGCCTGCATCGAAGCGAGCGTTGTGCGCCACCAGCGTGTCACGCCCCAACCACCCGTTGAGCTCCTCGGCAATGCAAGCAAAGGTGGGCGCATCCCTGAGCATTGCATCGTCGATCCCTGTCAGTCGGCTGATATGGGCCGGTACTCCCGTTGTGGGCTGGATCAGGCTGACCCAGCGCTCCACGACGTGACCGCCCACCATTTTCAAGGCGGCAATTTCCGTGATGCGGTCACGGGTAGCGCGTGTGCCGGTGGTTTCTATGTCGATGAAAATCAGTGGCGTATCGTTCATGCGGCTCCCGACTGGTCGCGCTTATGGCTCGGCCAGGGTATGCGGATTAATGGCCAGCCGCGAGGCAGGTAGCGTGGCCTCTATCGTGCCGGAGGCCAGCAGGTAACGTTCGAAGGCGCTGTAACGGCGCTCATCCAGGGCGGCCGGGCTCAGCGCCAGGCGGCGCACGATATTTGCCCAGGCGCCCTGGTTGACCGGGTTGTCGAGCACTGGCTGAGTGTTAATCACCAGTTGCCAGGCCTCGTCGGGGTGGTCGACGATCCAGTTGCTGGCCTCTTCCAGTGCGGTCACCAAACGCGACCAGGTGGCCGCGCGCCGAGTGACAGAATCGCTGTTGGCCAGCAGGATCAGGCCATCATGGCGGGGCATGTCGAGCGCCTGGTAACGCACCGTGTGGGTCACGATGCCATCTGAAGCCAGCTCTTCCGGCAGGGTTAGATAAAAACCGTCGGCAATGGCGTCGACGCGCCCTTCGCGCAGAGCGCCAGCCGCATCGAAGTGGACGTTTTCGGCGGGCGAGAACTCATCGATTTGCCGCAGGGACAGGGGCACCAGCGGTTCCGCCAGTAGGTCGCGCCCTTCGCGGGTCGAGAAGCCATAGTGGACTCTGCCCAATCCCTGGAGGGGGTCGGGCGAAGTGGCGGTGCCTGCCACGATCACGGCATTCAACGGGGTTTCGACCAGCGTGGCAATCCGCACGATGGGGGCACCAGCATGCACATTCAGGTGTAGCAGCGGCTGGCGCGACAGCGCCAGATCCACTTCTCCAGCCGCCAACAGTTTGATGGCGATGGTCGGGTCTGCAGGCGTCTGTAGTTCCACCTCCAAGCCTTGCAGCGCAAACAGACCGCGCTCCTTGGCAACGATCAGGGGGGCATGCTGGGGGCTCAAGTACCAATCGAACATCAGGCTCAGGTGCTTCATGGGCGGAGGGTCCAGAGGCGGCGGAGGCACCAGTGCCATGCTGGGCGCATCGTCTTCACTGGACGCTTGTTCCGGGGCAGCTGTGTCAGGCTCGTCGCTTTCGACGGGCGCCGCTTCTACCTCGGGGGGGGGATTGCTTGGCCACAGCCCTTTAGGCAGCACCAGATCACTTTCAAGCTGCAAGGGGGCGGGGTGAGTGTCGGGTGTTTCTGTATCATTTGCGTAAGTGGCTGAAATTGAAAATAATAAAAAAACCGTTAGCACCAGGGTGACGATGGAACGGGCACGCAATAATGCGTTCAACATAACCTGAACTCCAGAGGGTACGACGGCGGAGTTTAGCTGTCTGGGGAAGTCTCTGGCTAGCCCTGGGGCCATCTGGCCAACTCGCCCAGTAAAATCCGCTTGGGCATGCAATAATAGAATGGCATTGATGTAGAGACGGAGACTCATGGACGCAATTTATACCTTCTTTCTGGTAGGCGGTTCCCTCATGGCGCTCAGCATTCTGGCGAGCCGCTTGTCCTCCATGATGGGCGTACCGCTGCTGCTGATCTTCCTGGGGCTGGGGATGCTGGCCGGGGAGGAGGGCTTATTGGGTCTCGAGTTCGATGACTACTCCATGGCCTTCACCATCGGCCATCTGGCACTGGCCATGATTTTGCTGGATGGTGGGTTACGTACACGACTCAAGACGTTTCGCGTGGGGTTTCGTCCAGCCCTTTCGCTGGCAACGCTGGGGGTGTTCATCACCAGCGCCATCGTGGGCGTTATCGCCATGTGGGTCTTCGACCTCACCTTGATTCAGGGACTGCTGGTGGGGGCTATCGTCGGCTCCACCGATGCGGCGGCCGTGTTCTCGATGCTCAGTGGCCGTGGGGTGAACTTGAACGAGCGGGTTGGGGCAACGCTGGAGATCGAATCAGGCACCAACGACCCGATGGCGATTTTCCTGACGCTGATGCTGGTCGAGATGCTGGTGGGGGATATTGGTGGCATCAGTGAGACGCTGCTGTTTTTCGTTTCTCAGTTCGGCATCGGCCTGCTGGTGGGCGTGGCGGGCGGCTGGGGCAGCGCCAAGTTGTTGCGCTGGCTGGACCTGGCGCCAGGCCTCTATTCCATGCTGGCGCTTGCCCTGGGATTCAGTGTCTTTGGCCTTACCAGCGTGCTGGGCGGCAGTGGCTTCCTGGCCATTTACCTGGCCGGGTTGATGATCGGCAATCAGCCAGGCAGGCACCTCAACTTCATTCTACCGGTGCATGACGGGCTGGCCTGGTTAAGCCAGATTGGCCTGTTCCTGGTGCTCGGCCTGCTGGTAGCACCCAGCCAGCTCTGGGAAGTCGCGCTGCCAGCCAGTTTAGTGGCGTTGGCATTGATCTTTGTCGCGCGGCCGCTGGCGGTACTGATCACCATCAAGCCGTTCTTCAAGTTCCGCTGGCGCGAGACCTTCTTTATTGCCTGGGTAGGCTTGCGGGGTGCCGTGCCCATCGTGCTGGCCATTTTCCCGGTCATTGGCGGCGTCGAAAATGCCTCGCTCTACTTTAACGTGGCCTTCGCCGTGGTGCTGATGTCGCTACTGATTCAAGGCGGTTCGCTCAACCTGGTGGCCCGCTGGTTGAAAGTGCAGGTGCCCGTGGGCACCACGCCCAATCGGCGCGGCCCGTTGGGCATCCTGCCGGAAAACGATTTTGAAATGTTCGTCTACACGGTGGAAAACCAGGACCTGGACGATGTGCCTATCCGGCTGCTGCGGTTTCCCTCCGGCGCCTTGATCTCGTCGCTGTTCCGCAACCACGTCATGCTCCACCCCAAGGGCAGCACCCGACTGAAGCTGGGCGATGTGATCTGCGTGATTGGTCGCAGTGAAGACCTGGTGGCCCTGAACCGCTTGTTCAATGGCGATGCCAAGCTCAAGCAGGAGCGGGCGTTCTTCGGTACCTTTACCCTGGACGGCACCGCTCAGATGCAAGACATCGCCCAGGCCTATGGCCTGACCCTGAGCCCCGGCGAGCAGGAGATGACCCTGGCCGAGTTCGTCTCCCTGCGGGTAGGCGGCCACCCGGTGGTGGGGGACGACGTGGACTGGCACGGCATTCACTGGGTGGTCAGCGAGATGGAAGGCGGCGACATTACCCGGGTAGGCTTAAGACTCTACTAATTGATTCAAAAGGCGTTGACTTCCAAGGGAAAGCTGTTATTATACGCACCCATAAGCCGGAGGGATGGCAGAGCGGTTGAATGCACCGGTCTTGAAAACCGGCATAGGTTAATAGCCTATCCAGGGTTCGAATCCCTGTCCCTCCGCCACTTATTTGAAAAAGCTCCTGATTCGTCAGGGGCTTTTTTTATGCGTGTGATTTGGCCGAGAATGTATTTATCTCCATCTGTATTCGTTGCCAGCGCTACTTAAAGGGACGCTATCGTCAGGGCGCCTGCCTGCTTGATACCATGGATATGTATCAGGTGGGCCTTGTCGATTAACCAGTACCTGTCGACGCGGGGTTTATCTTGCTGCTGATGAGCAACATGCCTATAATAGATTTCAACAACACCCCCCAAGCCTATCCTGCAGCGCGCTGCGGTGATGCTCAAACCGGGGGGTTACTATTTTGGGGCTTCCAAAATGTACTATGACAAGCCTCCTATCCCTATTGAGCAGCAAGTGTCGCTACTCCGCAAGCGGGGCATGAATGTGCCAGATACCGCTCGTGCCGAGCATTACCTCACGCATATTGGCTATTACCGCTTAAGCGCTTACTGGTTGCCTTTTGAAGAGCCTAATGCGCTCGCTGACGTTGGGCGTACCCACCGTTTCGTTGCAGGTACCTCGTTTGATGATGTGCTCCAGCATTATATATTTGACCGTGAGTTACGTCTGATTTGTCTTGAAGCCTTGGAGCGGGTGGAAGTCTCCCTGCGCTCGTTATGGGTGAATGCATTTGCTCTTCAAAAAGGACCGCATGCGTATTTGGATGCTCAGTACTTTCATTGTCCTTACAAACACGCCAAGCAGGTGGCCAGAGCAGCCAACGATCTACAAGACAATGAAGAGGCGTTTGTAAAGCACTATCGCCAGAAGTATCGTGGGGCTGGATTGCCCCCTATCTGGATCATGGCGGAAACACTGACATTTGGAGCGCTATCGCAGTGGGTTGAACTCACCATGCCTACAGAAATTAAAAAGGTAGTGATTCAGCAGCTTGATCTACCGACCATCGAAATAGCCCAAGGCATTTTTCATAACCTCAGTCAGCTGCGTAATGTGTGTGCCCATCATGCACGCTTATGGAACCGTCGCTTCTCGAAAAAATATCCCCACATCCGTAGGATGCCGCTTCTCTTGCATCCAGAAACATCCGGTGAACAGGCCCGTTACATCTATAACCATTTCGTGATGCTTGGCCACCTGATGGTGGTAATCAATCCTGGAACATCCTGGCCGCGGCGGTTGTATAGCCTTCTGGAAAAGCAGACCGAAGCCACCCACGTAGCGATGCACCTTCCCGATCACTGGCGGACAGCACTGGCTGCCACTGGCCCGAAGGGCAGTTTCAAGTGATCAATCCGCCCACGAAGGGCTATTTCCAAAGCGCCACCAGATAGCTTATGTTGTTAAATCGACCAACAGGATGGTGACTCTATGAAACGGATATTAGCGGTAGCGATGACGATGGCGATGGTGGGCGTTGCTTTTGCAGACCCGACCATCGATGCTTCCAACCCACGATACTTTGACCGGTCCCTCGATGAAATTCGCGCTTCACTGGATGACAGCGAGGCTGAACGCTTCGACGAGGCCGTGAATACGCTGCTGATGCGCCGTTCCCAGCAGGGGCTGACCATCGTTCAGCTCAGTGAACTGCGTGATGACGAGCTGGAAGCCCTCGCGACCGAGGCCCGGCGCAGTTTGCACGGGTTGAGTGGGCCGCAAGTGCTGGCCCTGTCAGGGGACTTGCCCGAGAAAGACAAGGAAGGCCATGAGCTGGAAGAGCCCATTGCTCAAGAAATGCTGAGCCGGTTCGTGGTGGAAAGTGCCGAGTATCGGTTAAGCGATGAAGGGGGGGCTGGCAGCACGCCGGTGATCGAACTTCGAGTGACCAACAACACGGGCGAACCGGTGGCACAGGCCCATTTTCGAGGCGTACTGCAAAGCCCGGGGCGGTCGACGCCCTGGGTGGATGAAACCTTCTTCTATACCATTTCCGGGGGCATCGAGCCCGGTGAAACGCTGGAGTGGAGCCTGGCCCCGGATAGCACCGGAGCATGGGGGAATCCGTCGATCAGCGACGATGCGCAGTTGAGTATCGAGGTTCTGCGCCTGGATGGCCCCACCGGTGACATGCTGTGGGAAAGGCCTTGAGAAAGCGCCTGACATGACGCATCAAAACCCGCCAAGGCGGGTTTTGATCGAGGTATCACTTGCGCAGGAGCGCACCATGGATAAAGTATTTGCCTGGGACCATCGCCGAGAGCGGGTGGTCTATCGAATACCGGGGCATCGTCATGACGATGGGCGAGAGGATAGCGACCTGTCGCCCGTGTGGCTGGCTGCTCAGCCCGACGATTTGCCGGAAGGCGTGGCCGTGAAAGACTTGCGCAAGGTCGACGTGGATGAGTAGCCTTATGGCTGCTCGTCGTGTGTTTGCTCGTTGAGAGTATTGGCCACATCGTCGGCTTCGGGCTTGGTGGCGCCTCGATGGCGAACCAGCTCGCCGTCGCGTTCGTTTTCATCCCTCGTGTCGACCACCCACCACTCGGGCTGGTCGTCGATTTCGGCACCTTCCTTTACTGCACGGTAGACGGCAAAACGTTCCATAATCCTCTCCTTGGTCATGATGGGTACGTTAACCCTAGCGCATATCGGCAACGGTTGCCGAAAGTTTGTTAAGCTTATCGGCTACTTGAGCGTGTAACAGGAGCCCTGCCTGTGTTTCAGCCGTCCCGCTGGCTGGTCAATGGCCATCTTCAAACTGTTTATAGCCCGCTGTTACGTCGCCGTGCGGCCCTGTCGCGCCACCGTGAACGCCTGACCCTGCAGGATGGGGATTTCATCGACCTGGATTGGTATGGGCCTGAAGGGCCGCAGGTGCCTTGTGCTGTGTTGCTGCATGGTCTGACGGGCAGTGCTTCTTCTCACTATATCGTTGGCCAGCAGCAGGCCTTGGCGGCCATGGGCTGGCAAAGCGTTGCGGTGAACTGGCGTGGCTGCTCCGGTGAGCCGAATCACCGAGCCCGAGGGTATCACTCCGGGGCCAGCGAAGACCTGGCCGATATCGTGGCCCAACTGGTAGGGCGGGCGCCGCAGAAACCGCTGGCCGCCGTCGGTTACTCCTTGGGTGGCAATGTGTTGCTGAAGTACCTGGGAGAAACCGGCGAGCAGTGCCCTTTACAGGCCGCTGTGGCGGTGTCGGTTCCCTTTCGGCTCGACCACTGTGCCGACCGTATCAGCCAGGGGGCGTCCAGGGTGTATCAGGCGCGCTTTCTGCGTGACCTGCGCCGCTACGTGGAGAACAAGCGTCACGCGTTCGAAGCCCAGGGCCGCGAGGAAGAGTTGGCACGTTTGAGCGCTTTGCAAAGTCTGGAGGGGATGCGCACCTTCTGGGACTTCGATGGTCGCGTGACGGCGCCTTTGCATGGGTTTGCCAGTGCGGCCGAGTATTATCGCCGTTGCAGCAGTGCTTACTTCATTGGCCGCATCGCAAGACCCACGCTGGTGATTCATTCGTCGGATGACCCTTTCGTTTATCCTCATAGCGTGCCGCCGAGCGGTGAGTGGGCGTCTTGCGTCACGCTGGAGCTGCATGCACAGGGGGGCCATGTGGGATTTATCGAAGGCACGCCATGGCGGCCACGCTATTATCTCGAACACCGCGTGCCACACTGGCTCGCCGAACAAATAGCCGTACACGCCGCCGTGTCCTGATCACTTGAATAGGCAAGTCGAGGTTATTCATGTCTGGATTTCTGAAGCGTTTGAACGAGGTCGGGTCACCCCGCATTGGCCTGGGCTGCATGAACCTGTCCCATGGGTATGGCCAACGCGTATCGGACGCCGAGGCCATCCGTGCCCTGGAAGAAGCCTTCGAGATGGGATATCGCCATTTCGATACCGCCACGCTGTATGGCGGTACGGCCAACGAGCGGCTGCTGGGGAGCGCCCTGGCCAACAAACGTCACGCGCTGCTGCTGGCC
The DNA here is from genome assembly GCF_002810305.1 of Halomonas sp. 141. Lineage (NCBI taxonomy): Bacteria > Pseudomonadati > Pseudomonadota > Gammaproteobacteria > Oceanospirillales > Halomonadaceae > Halomonas > Halomonas sp. 141. Next base: position 236,794 of record NZ_PINZ01000001.1, on the reverse strand, counting down.
AGTAAAGGCGGAATGGCCATGGACATGGAGCGCGGCCAACGGGTGATCGACGGTCGTCCCGCTACCTTGCGCAGACAGTGTGAAGAGAGCTTGGCGCGTCTGAAAACCGATCATCTCGATATCTACTATTTGCATCGCCTTGACCGTCAGGTGCCGATCGAAGAGAGCGTGGGCGCGCTCGGGCGCCTGGTAGAGGAGGGCAAGCTGGGCGCGGTGGGGCTATCGGAGATTTCAGCAGCGACGTTACGCAGGGCTCATGCCGAGTACCCCATTGCGGCCGTTCAGTCCGAGTATTCGCTGTGGACCCGCAACCCCGAAATTGCCCTCAAGCAGGCCTGTGAAGCGCTTGGAGTGACGTTGGTAGCCTTCAGCCCCCTGGGCAGAGGCTTCCTGACGGGCACGATGGACACGCATACGACGTTCCCTCAGGGCGACATGCGGGCCAACATGCCACGCTTCACGGGCGATAACCTGGTGCAGAATGTACAAGCACTGGCTGATGTCAAGGCGCTGGCCGCACACCAAGGGTGGACGCCTGCCCAGTTGGCGCTGGCCTGGGTCTGTGCACAGGGGGAGAACGTCGTACCGATACCGGGCAGCTGTTCTACCCAGCACATGCGTGAGAACCTGGCGGCAGAGAACCTTCGCCTCGATGCGGATGTATTGGCCAGCCTCCGTCAGATGATGCGCCCAGAGACGGTAGCAGGCAGCCGTTACAGCGATGCACAGCAGGCGGATATCGATACCGAAGAGTTCTGACGCGCCTGGGGCACTTTATTTTTTCGGCGCCGTTGCATTCTTTCAGCATTTGGCTAACATCCAAATTATGCTAACAGGCTGTTAGCCTCCTAAGGAATACCGCCATGTTGAAAGGTCTGATTATCTGTTTCGCTGTACTGTTTGCCCAGTTGGCGGTACTGAACGTGATCGATGCGCGTCTCTACAACGCTCAGGATGCCCGCCAGTCTGCTTCTACCGTGGTGACACCGCATCGGGATGAAGAGGGCGATAGCGAATCGTCCGTGTAAGGGGTAGCGTTGTTCGTTGACTGTGGCTGGATAAAAAAACGACGGCAGCTTTCAAAGCTGCCGTCGTTTTTTTGGTGCTGATTAAAGCATCTCTGCCAGCCACTGTTAAAACGTGGCCCAGGACTGCTGGTCGGCGCGTTCGTGATAGCGCTCGCTGCTGAATACGCTGAAGGACTCACCATCGACCTTATAGCGTGTGGCCGCCAAGGCGAAACAACCTACGGAAGAGATGATGACAGGGATCTTGTGGCGCATTGTCGTGTCCAATGTATGTTGGGAAATATCAGCATAGTTGAATCGCCACTCGAGGCGACAACGCAAGACACTCGTTGCGTTTAAAGACAAAAACTTGCGTATGGAACCTGAGGACGGCATTCTTGTCCGTTGTGAGTATGACCATATAGGGAGCACTGATAATGGCTTTTAACGATTCCAACCTGGCAAGAGCACAGACCACCACGGTCAGTGGTGCCAGTGCCAACAAGGTTCTGCGCAACACCTACGCGCTGCTGGCAATGACGCTACTGTTCTCTGCCGTCATGGCAGGGGTGTCTGTGGCCATGGGCATTCAGCAGCTGAACATTTTCGTGTTCTTCATCGGCGCCTACGGCCTGATGTTCCTGGTGCACAAGACTGCCAATTCAGCCGCGGGCCTGTTGGCAACCTTCGCGTTCACCGGTTTCATGGGCTTTACGCTGGGCCCCATCATCTCGGCCTACCTGACACTGCCCAACGGTGGCGCGCTGATCATGAACGCGCTGGCCATGACGGGGCTGACGTTTATTGGTCTGTCGGCTGTGGCGCTGACGACCAAGAAAGACTTCAGCTTCCTGGGCAACTTCCTGCTGGCTGGCGCGATCGTGCTGGTGCTGGCCATGGTAGCGGGGCTGATCTTCAACATTCCGGCGCTTTCCTTGATGGTGTCCGCGGGCTTTGTGCTGTTCGCTTCGGCGGCAATTCTGTATCAAACCAGTGAGATCGTTCACCGGGCGGGCGAAACCAACTACATTCTGGCGACCGTCACTCTCTACGTCTCGATCTACAACCTGTTCATCAGCTTGCTGTCCATTCTGGGCATCATGAGCAACGATTGATGTAGCAGGGATGCTCACTGAATGAGAGCATCATGCAAGTACCAACAGACCCTACCCAGTAGGGTCTGTTTTTTTGGCTTCGCTAAAACGAGAGGTGAGCCATGCAGTATGGCCTGTTAGTGATGGGCGCTCCGTATTCAAGTGCCGCTCCTCATTCAGCGCTGCGCTTTGCCCATCAGATCATTGCGTGTGGGCATCGGGTTGCCGGTGTGTTCTTCTACCGCGATGGGGTTCACAATGCGTCGTCGTTGATGACGCCGCCTCAGGATGAGCTCAACCTGCGCGAGGCGTGGGTTGAGCTCCATCATACCCACGGTGTGATGCTCGATGTATGCGTGGCAGCGGCCTTGCGTCGGGGGTTGCTCGATGAGTCCGAGGCGAAACGCCATGGCAAGAGCGTGGCCAACCTGGAGGCTCCGTTCTCGCTGACCGGGCTTGGCCAGCTTTTAACGTTACAGCAGCAGTGTGATCGCCTGATCACCTTTGCCTAGGAGCCATTGATGAGCACTTCTCAACGTCTGGTGATCATTCGTCATGGGCCCCATGCGTCCAACGCCTTGCGTGAAGGGCTGGATGTGGCCTTGGTGGCGGCGGCATTTGGTGAAGAGGTAAGCCTGCTGTTCATGGGGCAGGGGGTGTTTGCGCTGCTCAAGGAGCAGGGCGCTGGCGCGCCGGGCCAAAAAGCGACGCTGCCGACGATGAACATGCTGGAAATGTACGACATCAACGACCTGTGGGTGCCCCAAGAAGCGCTGGACGAGCTGAGCTTGACGCCCGATCACCTGCGGGAAGGGGTCAAGTGCTTGCCAGCAGCGGAGCTGCCTGAGCTGTTGGCACGTCATGAACAGGTACTCACCTTTTAATGGGCGACATACGATGCTGCATATAGTCAACAAACCACCTGAGCACAGCGCCGCACACCAGATGCTGGCAGTCGTTTCCCCGGGTGACACGGTACTGCTCATCGAAGACGCCGTTCAGGCCGTGCTGCACGATGCCTGGCAGGGCTGGCGCATGGAAGGCGTGGAGGTGCTGGCGCTGCATGACGATGTGGTAGCCCGCGGGTTGAGTGGATATGCATCTGACAAGCCGTTGGCGGATATGCCAATGTTTGTCCGCTTGACCGAACAGCACCCGCAGATCTTGACGTGGTATTGATATGAGTAATGAAGATTTATACCGTTATCTTGATTCGGCTAAAACAATCCAACTTGACCCTGAGGGCTATCTGGTAGAGCAAGGCCAGTGGTCAGAAGAAGTAGCGGAGTGGCTGGCGAACGACGAAGGCATGTCGTTGACGACAGAACACTGGGAAATCATCCATGTGGTACGAGACTTCTATGCCCGTTACGAGATGGCACCTGCGATGCGCCCGTTGGTCAAGGCCACCACACAAGCACTGGGAGCAGAAAAAGGGCGCTCGATCTATCTGATGACGCTCTTTCCTGGCAGCCCGCCGAAACGTATTGCGCGGATTGCCGGTTTGCCCAAGCCGACCAACTGTCTTTGAACGAGCGCCTGCTGATCATGGCAGGCGCTATACCAGGTCTCCTCGCGTACAAACCGAGAGCACCACGGCATCGTCCTGGCTGGTCGACACCAGCGCGTGGCCCATGTCGCTATCGAAATAGATGCTGTCACCCTCTGCCAGTACCAACGGGGCATAAAACTCGGTGTACAGCATGATATCGCCGTGCAATACCATCAAAAACTCTTCGCCGTCGTGACGCACCCACTGATGATATTCGTCAAAGCTACGGGCGCGCACGATGGTCTTGAACGGGATCATGCGTTTTTGCGCCAACTGATGCCCCAGTAGCTCGTGTTCGTAGGTGGGGGGGGGGTGCAGCTGCCCTTTGCCTTTGCGGGTAAGATCACGACGGCCCATGGTGTAGCGCTCACGCTTGGGCGGCGTAAACAGCTGCGGCAGGTCGATATTCAAACCGCTGATTAGCTTCTGAACCACGCTAAAGGTTGGCGAGACCTGATCATTTTCGATCTTGGACAGCGTCGAGCGGGCAATACCGGTACGTTGGCTCACGTCTTCCAGCGTCCATTGGTTGGCCAGACGGATCTGCTTAAGTCGCTCACCCAGGCGCAGCGGCTCGACAAAAGGTTTTCGCCCTGAGGCAATGCGCAGCGCGGCATGCTCTTCGGAGGTCGCGGTCATAAAGGTCACGTAGTGAGAGCGTCAATGAGTGAGAACGTCAACGAGAGCCGCATGGTACCACAGGCGAAAGAGGCGCGGTGGCGCCCTAGGGCGTATCGGTGAAAGGCAACCCCAACAAGGCCTTGAGATGCGCTTCACTGCTGCTGGCCAGCGAGGTCAGGTTATAGCCGCCTTCCAACACGGACACCACTCGGTTGTCGGCATACAGGGCCGCTATCTCCATGGCCAGGTGCGTCACCCAGTAAAAGTCCTCGTCCTCCAGGCATAGGTCGCCCATGGGGTCCTCGCGGTGAGCATCGAACCCCGCCGATAGCATCACCAGGTCCGGTTTGAACGCATGCAGCGCTGGTAGCCACTGGCGTTCGATGGCTGTGCGAAACGCCGCGCTGTCGGTGCCGGCCTCCAGCGGTGTATTGACCACGTTCTGCCACTCGCTGCGCAGGTAGCGCCATGGATAGAAGGGGTACTGGAAGCTGGTACAGACCAGCACATCGGGGTCATTCTTGAAAATATCGATGGTGCCATTGCACTGATGGACATCGAAATCGAGTATGGCGATACGCCGAGCGCCATATTTTGCGCGGGCATGGGCAGCGCCCACCGCTACGTTGTTGTAGAAGCAGAAGCCCATGGCGTCGGCAGCTTCCGCATGGTGCCCAGGGGGTCGGACAGCACAAAACACGTTGTCTGCCTGCCGTTTGTAAACCTGATCGACGCCACGAATCACCGCTCCGGCCGCCACTCTGGCCGCTTTCAGGCTCTCCGGGTTCATCATGGTATCGCTGTCCAGCGTTACGATTCCCTCATCGGGCACGCACTTTTCCAGCGCTTTCAGGTGGCGTAGGGGGTGCACCCGTGCAAGCGCCTCATCATCCGCTTCCTTGGCATCCCCCTGCATGGTTTGTTGCAGCAGCCCGCTCAGCGACAGGCGTGCCCGAATGGCTTCCAATCGCTCAGGGCTTTCGGGATGTTCCGGCCCCATATGGTGCAATACGCAGTGGGGGTGGGTAAGGTAGGCGGTAATCATGCAAGTGCTCCGGTGACAGTAAAGCCACCTTAATCGCCCCGGGGGCTTGCGCGACAGTGTCAATAAGTCGTACACAGTAGGGACCCATGTCAGAGGAGATGCCTTCGTGAGCACACGCTTTCTGCACCATTTTTTCGAGCCTCGCTCCATTGCCGTGTTTGGGGCGTCTGAAAAGCCTGAGTCGCTAGGCGGGCTCGTGTTGGGCAACGTGCAGGAGGCGGGCTTCAAAGGTGCGCTATGGGCGGTGAACCTGAGGGGCTACGACAGCGTATTTGGGGTCAAATGCGTCAGAAATGTCGACGAGCTGCCGGAAGTCCCTGACCTGTGTGTCATCTGCTCGCCTATCGAGGGCGTGCCTCGTTTGATCCGCAAGCTGGGCAAGTTCGGCGCCAAGGCCGCGCTGGTGCTGTCAGGCGGCGCCTACCTGGACCGCGAGGAGGGCGACAAGGGGTCGATTCGTCAACGCATGCTGCAGGCCGCTCGGGAATCCGGCATCCGAGTGCTGGGTCCGGAGTGCATGGGGCTGATCGTGCCTGGCAAAAAGCTCAACGCCTCTTATGCCAGCCAACCCATCAAGGCCGGGCGGGTCGCGTATCTGGGCCAGTCCGGCATGTTGGCCAATGCGATGATCGACTGGGCAGCCGGGCGGGACGTGGGCTTTTCCCATCTGATTACCGTGGGTGACAGCGTCGATGTGCTGCTGCCGGATTTGATCGACTACGTGAATCAGTATTCACCGGCCCAGGCCATCCTGCTGCACCTCGAACGGGTCACCGACGCCCAGCACTTCATGACCTCCGTGCGGGATGCCTCGCGCAACCGGCTGGTGGTGGCCATCAAGAGTGGTCGAACCCCGCAATCGGATATTTCCGGCATGCCGCCGACGCCGGGTATCGCCAATCGTGACGTAGTGTTCGATGCTGCCTTTGCCAGGGCAGGGGTAGTGCGAGTGAATGACTCGGACGAGATGCTGGATGCGCTGGAAACGCTGTCGCGCATGAAGCCGCTGCGCGGAGACCGCCTGGCCATCGTGTCCAATGGCCTGGGCCCCGCCATGCTGGCCATCGACAAGCTGATGAGTGCCGGAGGCACGCTGGCCGAGTTCGACGCCGACACCCAGGCGGCACTGCACAAGAACCAGGTCGACATGAGCAAACCGGGGGAAAACCCGGTGGACCTGGGGGGCAACGCCACGCCGGAGCGTTTCGTCGAGGCGCTGCAAATCGTCACCGCAGACCCTAATGTCGATGCGGTACTGGTGGTTCACGCCCCCACTCGTCTTGCGCCGTCGGTGGCCACTGCCCAGGCACTGATCGATCACCGCAAAACCTTCAAGCGAAACCTGCTGACCAGTTGGATGGGGCTCAAGGAAGCTCTGAACGCCCGCCATGTCTGTAACCTGGCGGGGATACCCACCTACACGTCGCCGGAAAAAGCGGTCAAGGCCTTCATGCACATGGTCGACTATCAGCGGGTGCAGGCGCTACTGCATGAGATTCCGCCCAGCCTGCCGTTTTCCACCAGCCCGGCCATTCGCGCCGAGTGCCGCGCCCTGATCAAACACGCCAAGGAGCAGGGGCGGCAAACGCTGACCCACTCGGAAACCGCCCAGGTGCTGGAAGCCTACGGCATCCCTACGGCAGAAAGTGTCTACCTCCAGTCGCCGGAAGAAGCTTTGCAGGTGGCAGACCGCTTTCCGGGGCCCAAGGCGTTGAAAGTGATTCACGACGGCAACTGCCGACCCTATCGTTATCGCAAACATCCTCACAAGCTGTCCGCAGGCCTGCTGCAGGACCTCGAAAGCGCCCAACAGGTGGCCGATGGCGTGCGCCAACTGGGTGACAAGGTCCGCGAGAAATTCCCTGAACACAGCGTGCGTGAGTACTGCCTTCAGCCCATGCAGCGGGGCAAGCACTCCATGCAGATTTGTGCCGGCATCACCCGAGATCCGGTGTTCGGCCCGCTGATCGTGTTTGGCATCGGGGGCTACAAGGTCAACGTGCTGGCGGATCGGCAGGTGGCCCTGCCGCCACTGAACATGAGCCTGGCCTCGGATGTGGTCGGCCGCACCCATGCCGCCTCATTGATCCGAGAACACTCTGCCGACCCCGAGCGGGACATTCAGCGGCTCTGCCAGCTGCTGGTCAAGCTGTCACAGATGGCCTCCGACCTGACCGATCTGCGCGGCCTGGAGCTCAACCCGCTGCTGCTCAACCGTGACGGCATGCTGGCGGTGGATTTTGCCATGGATTTGGGCACTCCCGCCCGGTTCGCCATCATGCCGTACCCGGAAGAGCTGCGGGAATGGGTTTCCCTGAAAAACAGTTGGCAGGTGGAAGTACGGCCCATTCGAGCAGAAGATGCGCCGCTGATCACCGCCTTTCACCGGCAGCTGTCGGAGGAGAGCATCCGTTTTCGCTATTTTCACAACAAGTCCAGCCTGACTCAGCGCGACCTCTCGATTCTCTCGCACATCAATTATGATCGGCAGATGGCCTTCATTGCCGAGCATCAGCACGACGATGGCAGCAAGGAGATGTTGGGGGTGGTGCGGGTGTGGAACGACCCCGACAACATTCGCACCGAGTTCTCGATCATCATTCGCGATGATTTGCAGGGCCTGGGGATCGGTAGTCTGCTGATGAAAAAGATGATCGATTACTGCACCAGCATCGGCACCCTGGAAATGATCGGCAAGATCATGGTGGACAACCACCCCATGCGGGCGCTGATGAAGCACCTGGGGTTCCGCTGCCGCTATAACATGGAGGAGCAGGTGATCGATGCAGTGCTGAGACTCAACGAGCCAGATAGCGAATGGCAGCGCCATCGCCTGGAGAGTTTACCGGATTAAAGGTGGGTACTGCCTGAGGAGCGGCCTCCTCAGGCAAGGTGATATGGAAAGTAATGTCAGGGCGCCAGGCGGAAGCGGCTCCACTCGCCACCGTCGCGGCGCTCGTAGCGCAGGCGGTCGTGCAGGCGGCTTGGCTGGCCTTGCCAGAACTCGATCATTTCAGGATTGACCCGGTAACCTCCCCAGTGAATCGGGCGCGGAATCGTTTGACCTTCATACGCCTGCTCGAAGCGCTTCTGACGCTCCTCGATCCAGTTGCGGTCAGGAATCACCACGCTCTGGGTAGCGATCCAGGCGCCCAGCTGGCTGCCGCGAGGGCGGCTGGCAAAATACTCGTCTGACTCTGCCGCCGGAACCTGCTGGACAGGCCCTTCGATACGCACCTGCCGCGACAGCGACGGCCACCAGAAGGTGAGTGCCGCGTAAGGCACGTTATTGAGCTCGCTGCCTTTGTGGCTGTGGTAGTTGGTAAAAAACACCATGCCCTGAGCATCGAAGCCCTTGAGCAGTACCACGCGGGCATGAGGGCGCCCCTGGCTATCCACCGTGGCCAGGGTCATGGCATTGCCATCCTGGCCTTCCTCTTCCAGGGCAAGGCTGAACCACTCATCGAACAGCACAAACGGGTCGCTGGGGGCGGCGGCTTCTTCCAGACGTCCACCTTCGTAGTCGCGCCTGACATCGGCAATGTTACGTGTCATGAGCGGATCTCCCTTGCTTTCATCAATTGTATGCGGGTTATGTTCGCTGGTCTGTGCGTAAAGCTCAAGCATTGATCATGCCTCGCTTTGCTACCTGTGCTTGTGACGGCGATAGCAACGTGGATAATGAGACCCCTTGCCAGCGCCATGACAGAGGAACGGGGAATGCAGAAGGAGACAAGACGCATTGCAGTATGGGATGTACTGATACGCCTGTGCCACTTGGCCTTGCTGGTCGCGGTCGCCCTGGCCTTTTACACGACCAAAACCGATGGGGCGCCGTTTCTGTTTCCCATCGAGGTACATGCTCAGGCGGGTTATGTGATTCTAGGGCTGGTCGTCTTCCGCGTACTGTGGGGGCTGGTAGGCAGTCGCTACGCTCGTTTCTCTACCTTTCTCTACTCTCCGGCGCGTACTACCGACTATGTTCGTGCGCTGATGAAGCGCCAGGAGCCACGCTATGCCAGCCACAACCCGTTGGGCGGCTGGATGGTCGTGCTGCTGCTGTTGAGTCTTGGCTTTCAAGCCCTCAGCGGTCTGTTCCTGAGTGACGATATCTTCTTCCAGGGGCCGCTGAACGGCTGGATCGAACGTGACCTCAGCCGCGATCTCGCCAGGCTGCACGCCCTGAACAGTGATTTGCTGTTGATATTGATCGGCGTGCATGTGGCCGGGGTGGCGCTACATGGTGCCAAGGGGGAAGGGCTACTTGCTGCCATGGTCACTGGCGTGAAACGCTTTGCCCGGCCGCCCGTGGATGAAGCACCCGCCGTTCACTCGGCGGCTACCCAGCGGCTGTGTGCCGTCGGCGCGCTGCTGGTGGCGGCGGGTGTCAGTGGTTGGCTGTGGTTTGCGTAAGATCAGCCTTTCAGGTGCTGCTGACGGCTACGGAAACGCGCGTAGCCCATACAGCCGGTGAATAGCGCCAATGCCACGATGGCTTCCAGCACGCCGCGCAGGCCTTGCCCTGGCAGCGTGGCCAGCATGACCCCTTGGGTGAAGTAGAGCAGGCTGACGAAGGCCAGCCAGGCATGGCCGCGCGCACGCTGGCCAATGATCGAGGGCAAGAACAGTAGCAGCGGCAAAATGAACGCCACCACCGGCCGCCAGTTGAATTCATCCCCTTGAATGAAGAACCCACGATAGATGACCAATAGCATCAGCAGCGCGAAACTCCCCAGCACCAGCTGGCGGGAGTAGCGGGTCAACGTATCCAGCCCGTGGCGCTGTTCCAGACCATCCAGCCACTGTCTCATGAAGCCTCCTTGCGGCGCATTGCTTCAAGTGCCATGGCCAGCCGGGCAATACGTTTGCCTTGTGCTCGGCACAGCGCGCGTTCGTCGGCATCCACCGGGCGGTCACTGCGGGCGCCCGCCACGTGGCTCGCCCCGTAGGGAGTTCCGCCGGTTTGGGTGCTCAGTAGCTCGGTCTCGCTGTAAGGCACGCCTGCGTACACCATGCCATGGTGCAGCAGAGGCACCAGCATGCTCAGCAGCGTGCTCTCCTGGCCACCGTGAAGGCTGGAGGTCGAGGTGAAGGCACAGGCGGGTTTATCGATCAGTGCACCATTCATCCAGAGGTTGCTGGTGCTGTCCAGGAAGTACTTCAAAGGGGCGGCCATGTTGCCAAAGCGGGTCGGGCTGCCCAATGCCAGCGCGCTGCAGTGGCGTACATCGTCCAGCGTGGCGTAAACCGCGCCTTCTTGCGGAATCTCGGGATCGACGGCCTCGCAGGTGGTTGATACTGGCGGCACCGTGCGCAGGCGTGCTTCGATGCCTGCCACGCTTTCCACGCCGGCGGCCAGCTGTCGTGCCATCTCTGCCGTCGCGCCTGAACGAGAGTAGTAGAGAATCAATACATAAGGGGTAGCATCGCTGCTCATGGTCGCTCCTGAAGGGGCCTGAAATAGGCAAGGACGCTGCCTGGGGTTGGCGGCGTCGTCAAAGATGTGGGGTATGTTACCAGAGCGGCCAGGTCGACAGGAGGGGCAAGCCAACGTTGCCCGAGGGTTGGCAAGCGCACGTATACCCAAGCCTGCTGCCCGTTGGCCAGCGGCTGTTTGATGCGGTTATAGCGCACCCCCAGCCGTTCGTAGCGGTCCAGCCTTTCCAACTGATCTGCCGTCACGGTCAACAGCAGCCCCTCCACGTGGGCCGCTGGGTTAGGCGCCAGGTCGAGGCCCCGGCGTTCGAAGCCCGGTAGCCGTGCTTCGCTTGGATCGCCGGACGCGCCCATGACCGCCCAGCGCACCGGCCAGTAGCGCAGCGTGCCATAGACGAACACCTGGTGAGTGCGCGGTTCGACCTCGGCCACGCTATCGGGGCGTTCATAAAACCAGGGGCTCAGCATGGTCAGCCACAGCCACCCGGCCATGCCGATCAACAATAGCCCCATGGCCCACAGCCCGCGTTTGACCCAAACCATGGGCATCACTCCTCAGGTTGCAAATCTCTCAGCTTGAACGGCGTGACGACACAAGACAAGTCTTAAGCAATATCGCGGGGTTTGCTACGATGGTAGAGAGTAGCGTGGCACTCTATAGCTGACGAAAGGAGCCTGAGATGAGTCAGTCACTTCGGGATGAGTTGGATTTCCGTTCGCTGGTCGGCGAGGTAACGCCGCTGGCCAAGCGAAACCGTGCCGATACAGGCCCTCGGCGGCAAACGCCCTCCGAGGCGCAGCTGGCCAGACGCGAGAGCGCCGCTCAGCGCTTCGATGAGCGCAATTTTCTGTCCGACGACTTTGTCGATCTGCTGCCTCCTTTCGACCCCATCGAGTTTCGCCGTGAGGGAACCCAGCAGGGCGTGGTCGATAAGTTGAAGCACGGCGGTTACAGCGTTCAAGCTCAGCTTCACCTGCTGCGCAGGCCTTTGGCGGAGTGTCGGCGCATGCTGTTTCCGTTCATTCAGGAGGCCTATGCCCACGACTTGCGCTCGGTGCTGATCGTGCATGGGCGTGGCCGCGAGCTGGATAGCCCAGCCAACGTATTACGCTCTTATATCGCCAAGTGGCTGACTCAGTTCGACGAAGTGCAGGCGTATGTCTCCGCCCAGCCGTCGGAGGGTGGGTTGGGCGCCACATGGGTGATGCTGCGCAAGAGCGATCGCGCCAAGGCCCACAATCGAGAGCGCCAGCAGAAACGGCGCGGCTGAACGCAAAAACGCCAACAGGGGCTGCCCCGGTCGGCGTTTGTTTTAGCGGATGGCCGCGCCTAGTGGCTGGCGGTCAAACGCTTCTCGAACAGCGCCTGACGCTCTTCGACGTCCGTCTGGTAGCGAACGCTGAAGGCGTTGAGGGCACGCAGGGCGTCTTCGGGGTGCTGATCATCCCGCAGGGCCATGGTCGAAAACCCGCAGCGGCGCATGTAATCGAGCTGGTCGACCAACACGTCACCGACCGCACGAATTTCCCCCGTGAAGCCGTAACGCTCCCGCAGCAGGCGGGCAATGGTGTAACCACGGCCATCGGTAAAGGCAGGAAAGTCGACGGCAACGGCAGGCGCTGTGTCGAGGACGCTGGCCAGCTCGGCGTTCAGCTCGGTATCGCTGGCCAGCAGGGGGGCCAGTTCCGCATCTTCCTTGTTTGCCTGCCAGAGCGCCAGCGGCACGAAAGCAGGACGCTGCTCGGGCAGCGCGTCGGCATCGTAGGAAACGCACCAGGCATTCTCAGCGGCCAATTCACCGTTGTCGATCAGGTGATCCACGTGCACCGGCGCCTGTGGCAGCGCCTCGGCGTGAGTGTCATTGCTGGGCATAAACACGCTCCTTGAAGGGTTTCAGGCCGATGCGACGGTAGGTATCCAGGAAGCGCTCATCTTCGTGGCGCTCGGCCACGTACACTTCCAGCACTTTCTCGACCACACCCGGCACGTCTTCGCGGAAGAAGGAGGGGCCGAGAATCTTGCCTAACGAAGCATCATCGGTGGCGTTACCGCCAATCGAGATCTGGTAATACTCTTCGCCTTTCTTGTCGACACCCAGAATGCCGATATGGCCCACGTGGTGGTGACCACAGGCGTTCATGCAGCCGGAGATGTTCAGGTCCAGCGGCCCCAGGTCGTAAAGGAAGTCGAGGTCCTCGAAACGCTCCTGGAGCGCCTGGGCGATGGGGATCGACACCGCATTGGCAAGGCCGCAGTAATCACCGCCGGGGCAGCAGATGATATCGTTGAGCGTGCCTACCGTGGGGTTGGCCATGCCCAGCGCGTCCAGCTCGTTCCAGAGTGCTTCGATCTCGTCGACGGGCACGTCCGAGAGCACCAGGTTCTGTTCATGGGTAACACGTACTTCACCGAAGCTGTAACGGTCTGCCAGGTCGGCAACGGCGTCCATCTGGTCGGCGGTCACGTCGCCAGGCGCGTGCTCACGGCGCTTGAGCGATAGCGTCACGGCCTTGTAGCCCGGCACCTTGTGGTCGGTCACGTTGTTGGTGACGAAACGCGCAAAACTGCGGTTTTCACTGCGCAGCTGTTCGTAGGCGTCGATGGCGCTCTCGCTGACAGGGCGGCGCTCGGGCTCCGGGAAGTGTACCTTGGCGGCCTCCACGGCGGCCTGGTTCAGCGTTTGCGGGCCATCCTTCAGGTGGGCCCACTCTTCATCGACGCGGCGACGGAACTCTTCGATACCCAGCGCCTTGACCAGGATCTTGATGCGCGCCTTGAACTTGTTGTCGCGGCGGCCAAACTGGTTGTACACCCGTACACAGGCTTCCAGGTAGGTCAGCAGGTGCTGCCAGGGCAGGTCATGGCGGACCACGTCACCAATCATCGGCGTACGTCCCAGGCCACCGCCTGCCAGCACCGAAATGCGCAGCTCACCTTCGTCGTTGCGCCACAGGCGCAGGCCAATATCGTGCACCTGAATGGCTGCACGGTCCTGAGCGGCGCCGGTGACGGCGATCTTGAACTTACGCGGCAGGTAAGCGAATTCGGGGTGCAGCGTCGACCATTGGCGAATCAGCTCGCACCAGGGGCGCGGGTCTTCCACTTCATCGTTGGCGATACCCGCAAACTGGTCACTGGTGGTATTACGGATACAGTTGCCGCTGGTCTGGATGGCGTGCATCTGCACCTTGGCCAGTTCTGCCAGGATGTCCGGCACGTCTTCCAGGGCGGGCCAGTTCAGCTGGAGATTCTGGCGCGTGGTGAAGTGGCCATAGCCGCGGTCGTAGCGACGGGTGATCTCCGCCAGCGCGCGCAGCTGATAGCCCGCCAGCATGCCGTAGGGAATGGCAATGCGCAGCATTGGGGCATGCTTTTGAATGTAGAGCCCGTTCTGCAACCGCAGGGGGCGGAACTCTTCTTCTCCCAAACGCCCTGCGCGGTAGCGTTCCATCTGGTCGCGGAACTGAGCGACGCGCTCATCGACCAGCGTCTGGTCGTGAATATCATAACGGTACATGTGGCACGATCCTGCTAAAAGCGAAATGGTCACGTCGGGACGGACGGTACTGTGCCGCCACCTTAACGCGGGCGTCATATTCTACAAAAGAATATATAATTATCTTTTTATCGTTAAATGCTATTAATGGGGTTGCGCTCAGGCATTGGCCTTGAGGCTATGGGCCAGCCAGCGTCGTCGCTGCCATACCCATAAAAAACTGCCGGAATTGAGTAGCCGGTAGCATAGCTGACTCAGCCATACGCCGACCAGCCCGTAGCCCATGACGATGCCGACCCACCAGGCCAAGGGTAGAAATACCAGCCACTGCATGCCCAGCGTCAACAGCATCACGGTACGTTGTGCGCCCGCTCCCATCAACGCCTGGGCCAGCACCAGGGCAGCCGCATCCAGCACGATCATCACGGCGGTAATGCGTAGCGGCAGTGTCCCAAGTTCGAGCAGCGCCGGATCCGTAAAAAAGATCGCCAGAATCTGCGCGGGAAACAGCAGCATGGGCAGCGCCAGTATACTCAACATCATGGCCGCGACGCGAAGGGCGTCCAGCCCCCAGCGATGTGCCTCGCGCTGATCGTCACGCCCCAGGGCTTCGCCCACCAGGCTCATGGCAGCCACGCCAATACCCACGCCAGGCAGAATCAGCAGCAGAGAGAGGTTCACCAGCACATGGCCTAGCGCCACGCTGGAGGTACCCAACCGCCCCAGCAGCCAGAACAGTACCACATAGCCCGCGGCAAACCAGAGCTGTTGAAGGGAGTGGGGGAAGGCCAGCCGGACGGTTTGCCATAGGGCCGCCAACGGCAAGGGCTGCCACGTAATGCGCGCCCACAGCGTTACCCAGGCCCAGGCCAGCAGACCCAGCAGCAGTGAAAGGCTGGTGCCCATGGCCGCGCCATTGGTGCCCAGCGCAGGCAAGCCTGCCAACCCGTAAATCAGCCCTGCGCTGAGCAGCACGTTGACCAGATGCACCGCCATGACAATACGCAAATACAGGTGGGTGTGCTGAAGCCCGTTCCAGTAGCCCCTCAGGCAGAGGGTCATGGCGATCACCACAAGCGACAGTACCCGCCAGCGAAAGTAGTCGACGGCCACCTGCGAGACATCATCGGCGGGAGCGATCAGCTGTATCCACCAGGGGGCTTGCCACCATGCCCAGGCGGTCAAGGGAACCCCTACCCCCAGACTGATGAGCAGCCCGGCCTGCAAGGCAGTGGGCGCGGTGCGGCCTTCTCCGAAAGCGTGAGCGGTCTGGGATTGCACGCTTGACGAGAGGCCGAACACCAGTGCTGTCATCATGAACATGGCGTAGCCACCCAGCCCCACGCCTGCCAGAGCCTCCTCTCCCAAGTGGCCCACCAGCGCGGCATCCACCAGGTTGAGCATGCTCTGAGACAACATACCCAGCATGATCGGGAGAGCAAGGCGCACGACCTTGCTCTGACGACGAACCGGCGACATCAGCTCGGATCGTAGGAGAGCACGGGCGCCAACCAGCGCTCCATTTCTTCCAGCGACATCTGTTTGCGCTGCGCCAGCGCATCGACCTGGTCACGGGTAATCTTGCCGGTGGAGAAGTACTTCGACTGCGGATGGGCAAAGTACCAGCCGGACACCGCCGCCGCTGGCCACATGGCAAAATTCTCGGTCAGCACGAGTCCGGTATTCTTTTCGGCTTCCAACAGCCGGAACAGCGTGGCTTTTTCGGTGTGATCAGGGCAGGCAGGATAGCCGGGGGCAGGGCGGATGCCCTGGTACTTCTCGGCGATCAAGGCCTCGTTGTCCAGCGCCTCTTCCGGCACGTAGCCCCAGAACTCCTTGCGCACCCGCTCGTGGATACGCTCGGCAAAGGCCTCTGCCAAACGGTCGGTCAGTGCCTGTACCAGGATGGCATTGTAGTCATCTCCCGCCGCTTCATAGGCTTTGGAAAGCTCATCCACACCATGGCCCGTGGTGACCGCAAAGCCCCCGATCCAGTCGGCCTTGCCGCTCTCCTTGGGGGCGATGAAATCTGCCAGGCTGTAACAGATGCCGTCACGGCCTTTGGTGGTCTGTTGACGTATATGATACAGACGCTCGATGACCTGGGTGCGGGATTCGTCGGCATAGACTTCGATGACATCGTCGTCCACGCTGTTGGCAGGCCACAGGCCGATTACCCCCCGCGCCTGCACGCGTTTTTCATCGATCAGCTTGCGCAGCATCACCTGCGCATCGGCAAACAGGCTGCGCGCCGCTTCACCCACGATCTCGTCGTCGAGAATCTTCGGATATTTGCCGGCCAGTTGCCAGCTCATGAAGAAGGGCGTCCAGTCGATGCGCTCCACCAGCTCGTTCAGATCGTAATCATCGAAGGTCATCAAACCCGGCTGCCGGGGGGCCACAGGGGTATGCGTGGCCCAGTCGGTGCGGAAGCGCCGCTTGCGGGCCTGGGTGTAGTCCAGGTCGGCGGCTTTGGGGCGGCGCTTGGCGTTGCGCTCGCGGACCTTTTCGTACTCTTCACGAATCTCGGCGACGTAGGCCGCCTTGAGGTTGGGCGCCAGCAGCTTGCCGGCCACGCCCACGGCGCGGGAGGCGTCGGTGACGTAGATGACCGGGTGGTCGTACTGGGGTTCTATCTTGACGGCGGTATGCGCCTTGGAGGTCGTCGCACCGCCGATCAGCAGCGGCAGGTTCATGCCGCGTCGCTGCATCTCCTTGGCCACATGGACCATTTCATCCAGCGAAGGCGTGATCAGGCCCGATAGGCCGATGATATCGGCATTGTGGTCAATCGCGGCCTGGAGAATTTTCTCGGTGGGCACCATGACGCCCAGGTCGATCACTTCGTAGTTGTTACACTGCAGCACCACGCCGACGATGTTCTTGCCGATATCGTGGACATCGCCCTTGACCGTGGCCATCACGATCTTGCCCTTGGCCTGGGTCTCGGCGCTTTTCTCGGCTTCGATGAACGGGATCAGATAGGCCACCGCCTGCTTCATGACGCGGGCCGACTTGACCACCTGGGGCAGGAACATCTTGCCCGCGCCAAACAGGTCGCCGACCACGTTCATGCCATCCATCAGCGGGCCTTCGATGACCTCGATGGGGCGTTCAGCCTGGGCGCGGGCCTCTTCGGTATCTTCCTCGATGAACGCCGTCACGCCCTTGACCAGCGCATGCTCGATGCGCTTGTTGACCGGCCAGCTGCGCCACTCCAGATCTTCCTTCTTGGCTGCGCCGCTGCCATCTCCCTTGTACTTGTCGGCAATGTCCAGCAACCGCTCGGTGCCATCATCGCGGCGGTTGAGCACCACGTCTTCGACGGCGTCACGCAGTTCGGCGGGCAGGTCATCATAAACCGCCAACTGGCCGGCGTTGACGATGCCCATGGTGAGCCCGGCGCGAATCGCATGGTAGAGGAACACCGAGTGGATGGCTTCCCGCACCGGGTTGTTGCCACGGAACGAGAACGACACGTTGGAGACGCCGCCGGAAATCATCGCATGGGGCAGGTGCTCACGGATCCACTGGGTGGCCTCGATGAAATCGACGGCGTAGTTGTTGTGCTCCTCGATGCCGGTGGCGATGGCGAAGATGTTCGGGTCGAAGATGATGTCTTCCGCCGGGAAGCCTATCTCGTCCACCAGCAGGCGGTAGGCGCGTTCACAGATTTCCACCTTGCGGGCGAAGGTATCGGCCTGGCCCTCTTCGTCGAAGGCCATCACGACGATCGCCGCACCAAAACGGCGACATTTGGTGGCCTGTTCGCGGAACGCCGCTTCACCCTCTTTGAGCGAGATGGAGTTGACCACCGCCTTGCCTTGCACGCACTTCAAGCCCGCCTCGATGATGTCCCACTTGGAGGAGTCGATCATGATGGGCACCCGGGCGATGTCAGGCTCCCCGGCAATCAGGTTGAGGAAGCGCACCATGGCTTCCTGCGACTCCAACATGCCTTCGTCCATGTTGATGTCGATGATTTGCGCGCCGCTCTCGACCTGCTCCAGCGCCACTTCCAGCGCCGTGGTGAAGTCCTCTTCGACGATCAAGCGTTTGAAGCGGGCCGAGCCGGTCACGTTGGTACGCTCACCCACGTTGACGAACAGCGAGTCGGCCTCGATGTTGTAAGGCTCCAGGCCCGCTAGGCGGCAGGCGCGACGGCGCTCGGGCACCTGGCGGGGCGCCATGCTGTGAACGGCCTCGGCAATGGCGCGGATATGTTCCGGCGTGGAGCCACAGCAGCCGCCAATGATGTTGACCAGACCGCTCTGGGCAAACTCGCCTACGATGGCCGCCATCTCTTCTGGGGTCTGGTCGTACTCGCCGAACTCGTTCGGCAAGCCCGCATTGGGGTGTGCCGACACGAAGGTATCGGCCTTGGTGGCCAGTTCTTCCAGGTAAGGGCGCAGCTCTTCGGCGCCCAGCGCACAGTTGAGGCCCACCGAGAGGGGCTGGGCATGACGAATGGAGTTCCAGAAGGCTTCGGTGGTCTGCCCTGACAGGGTGCGCCCGGAGGCATCGGTGATGGTCCCCGAAATCATGATCGGCAAACGACGGCCCAGATCTTCGTAAAGCTCTTCAAGGGCGTAAATGGCGGCCTTGGCATTGAGCGTGTCGAAAATGGTCTCGATCATGATCAGATCGGCACCACCCTCGATCAGCGCGTTGGCAGCTTCGTAATAATTCTCGCGCAGCTCGTCGAAGGTCACGTTGCGCTTGGCGGGGTCATTGACGTCCGGCGACAGCGAAGCAGTACGCGAGGTAGGCCCCAGCACACCTGCCACGTAGCGGGGGATATCGGTTTCCGCGGCCACGGCATCACACACTTCTCTGGCCAGCCGGGCAGACTCCCTGTTCAGCTCGGGCACCAGGTCTTCCATGCCATAGTCGGCCTGGGAAAGTCGCGTGCTGTTGAAGGTGTTGGTTTCGAGAATATCGGCACCAGCCAGCAGGTAGTCGCGGTGGATACGTGCCACCACGTCGGGGCAGGTCAGGGCCAGCAGGTCGTTGTTGCCCTTGAGATCGGAAGGCCAGTCGTGAAAACGCTCGCCACGAAAATCCTCTTCACTGAGCTGGGCATTCTGCAGCATGGTACCCATGCCGCCATCCAGAATCAGGATGCGTTGGGTCAGGCGTTGGGTAAGGGATGCAGTCAAATCACTAGCGGCCATGGCAGGGGAAGTTCTCCAGCGTCTCGGTCGAAAAGGATATTCTTGTTGGCGTCGTCATGGGTGAGCGGCGCTTATCATACCAAAGGGTGCTCGCAAGGACAGCAAGTAAGCCATGCCGCTCGCCCAATAGCCGACTAAAACGGTCGGGATTGTGTCGCAACGTGGTTTTGCTTACCATAGGCACAAATGACATGTGAAGTGGCAACGCCACTACCACGGGAGGATAACATCCCTTATGACCACGACTATCGAAGCGCCGGGCATTGACATCACGGATAGCGCACAGGGCTACCTCGCCGAGCTGCTGGAAAAGCAGAACGTCGAAGGCATTGCCGTGCGTATTTTCATTACCCAGCCGGGCACGCCTTATGCAGAAACCTGCCTGGCCTACTGCCGCCCGGGTGAAGAAGAGCCCACCGACGTCAAGCTCGAGCTTGACAAGATCAACGTGTTTCTCGACAAGAACAGCCTGGCGTTTCTTGAAGAGGCCGTGGTGGACTTCAATGCCGACCGTATGGGTGGGCAGCTGACCATCAAGGCACCCAACGCCAAGATGCCCAAGGTCAATGCGGACAGCCCGCTGGAAGACCGCATCAACTATATCCTGTACAGCGAGATCAACCCCGGGCTGGCGGCCCACGGCGGTGAGATCAAGCTGGTCGAGCTGACCGAAGATAAAATGGCCATTCTGGCCTTTGGCGGCGGTTGCCAGGGCTGTGCCGCGGTCGACCTGACCCTCAAGGATGGCGTCGAAAAAACGCTGCTTGAGCGCATCCCCGAGCTGGCGGGTATTCGTGACGTCACCGACCACACCGATACCAGCAACGCCTACTATCGTTAATGGCGGCCATGCTTGACAGCAACGCTGTCATTTAGCATTTTCCATGAACAACGCCCGGCAGCCGCTGCCGGGCGTTGTTGTATCTGCTCACTCCTGCGATTTAGGGGCCATGACCTCCGGCAGTGATGCCAGCTGTGCCTGCATGGCTTCCATCCGCTGCCATAGCTGCTGCTGCCACTCTTCACGCGCTATCGACTGCTGCTGCTCGACCTCTAATGCCCGCCTTGCCTGATCGAGATTGCGCTGAGCGGTTTCCAGTGCGGCTTTGAGTGTCTCCTGATGCCCCTGATTCGTTTGCAGCTGCTGCTCGAGCTTGCCGTTGTCTATCTGCAAACGGCTTACCGTATCGTTTTTATTGCGCAGCTCCTGCTCCAGCGTCTCGCTACGCTTTTCCCACTGCTGCAGACGTTTCTGCAGCGCTTTCTCTTCGTTGGCACGCTCCTGACGCAAGGTGTCCAGCAGCGCCATCAACCGCGCCTCGGCGGCTTCGTTACGCTGCTCCTCCTGTGCGAGGCGCTCCTCCCATGCCTGCTGCTTAGCCTCCAGTTGCATAGTGAAGTCCTCCTCGGCAGCCGTCAGGGCGCGCTGGGCGCCTTGCAGGTCAGCCAGGTGCTGCTCGGCATGCTTTGTGGCCTGCTGAGCCTGCTGCTGCCAATGCCGCTCGCGGGCCTGACACTCTGCCAGTTCACGATGCAGCTGTTCCAGGCGCTGTTCGGTGTGGCGAAGGTGCTCTGCCAGGGCGCTTTCTCGCTGTTCGGCATTGGCGGCCTGCTGGCGTGCTTCGGCGGCTTCCTGCTGAGCGCTCTCTACTTGCCTATTGGCCTCTTCGCGATAGTGCGACAGCGCCTCGTTGGCCAGCTCCTGCGCTTCGCGCCATAGCTCACTGGCCACATTGACCACCACTTCCGGGACGCCCTTGGGTGGGGGAACGTCACGATTCTGCTCACGTGCCGCCCGCCAGGTACGGAAGTGTTCGCTGATGGTGGTAAAGCTGCCGGTTCCCAGCACATCGCGTATGCGCTGCACGCTTGGCGTGTCGCCACGTGACAGCAAGGTATCGATTGCCTGCTGTACATCACCGTACTGAATGCCGTTCCGAGCCATGCCTGTTTGAATCCTTGAAGTAAGCCGCGCCTGAAATGATCAGGATGGATAGTTGCTGTGCGCCATTGTCATGTAAAAACGGACTCAACTCAATTATTACGTATTACATAAAACGTAATATTATTTATTTAAAAGAACATAAATTCAAGATTACCCATATTATCTTGAATTTATACGCCAAAAAGGCGATGCTGAGCCCTCTGATAGCGCGAGACACCCTCATGACCCAGCCACCTGCGCCGCTTTACGACTCAACGCACCTTGCGACCTTCGCCAACGGGCTGGAGATGGCCGAGCGGAAGGGCAGTGGCGACGTGTTTCCCGATATTGGGAGCAGACTAACAACCACCGATTCAGCAACGCCCCATGTGGCGGCCGACACCGACTATCAGGCCGTTGCGCAATGGCTGGCGGAGTACCAGGACAGCCCGCAAACCCTGAAGAGCTATCGCCGTGAAGCGGAGCGGCTGTTGCTCTGGTTGGGCAGTCAGGGGCGCGGGCTAAGGGAGGTGAACCGTGAAACGCTGCGGAGCTTCGAGGCATTCCTGGAAAACCCGCAGCCCAGGGAGATGTGGATAGGGCCTTCCAAACCACGCCACCACCCGGCGTGGCGGCCGTTTCGCGGCGGACTGTCACCGGCCAGCCGACGTCAAACCCTCGTCATCCTGCAAGGGCTGTTTGGCTGGCTTGTGGAAGCAGGGTGGGTAGGCCACAACCCATTCGTGCTGATGCGCGACAAATCGCGCCGCCTCAATAATCAGACCCAACGTATCGAACGCTATCTGGAGCGACCGCTATGGGACTGGCTATGGACGTGGCTGAACACACGCCCCGTGCCCGAGGATGCACGCGGCCGCTATGAACATGCGCGGCATCGCTTCATTTTCGGCTTTGCCTACCTATTGGCGCCGCGTATCCATGAGATGGCCAACGCCACCATGGACGATTTTCGGGTCAGTGAAGGGCGCTGGTGGTGGCATGTGATTGGCAAGGGCGGCAAGCAAGCGCGCATACCGCTGCCTGAGGACATGCAGGCGTGCCTGCAGCAGTGGCGCAAGGTGCTGGGTTTAGGGGGCCTGCCCGGTGTTAGCGAACATGGTCCGCTGATCCGCGCGCTGGACAAGCAGCGCGGGATCAGCGACAACCAGCTCTATCGTTTGATCAAGGAGACCTTCGGCCATGCGGCCCTGGCCCTTGAAGCAGAAGGGGGCAAGAGGGAGTATATCGATGCGCTACGCAAGGCCACCCCCCACTGGCTACGCCACACTTCGATTACCCATCAAGCCCAGGCGGGTGTCAGCCTGCGCTACCTGGCAGAAAATGCCCGCCACTCAAGACTGGACACCACCAGCCGCTACCTGCACACCGAAGCCCATGAGTGGCATGAGCAGCAGCAGCGGCATCGCTTGAAAACAGCACCCCCAGAGCAGCCTTGAGCCGTTATAATGTTGGCCCTCAACGCACTTACCCTGAAAAGGAACCACCATGACCACTTCCGGTGCCGAGCTCGCCCAACAAGAGCTGGTCGAAGAGTTTGAAATGTTCGATAACTGGATGGATCGCTACCAGTACATCATCGATATGGGGAAGCAGCTCCCGGCGTTTCCCGCTGACAAAATCACCGACGAATTCAAGATTCAAGGCTGCCAGTCAAACGTGTGGATGTGCCATGAAGAGCAGGGCGGCCGCTTGATCTTCAAGGCCAAGTCCGACGCTGCCATCGTCTCGGGGCTTATCGCAGTGCTGCTGCGCATTTACAGCGAGCGCACGGCAGAGGAAATCCAGCAGACGGAACCGCATTTTCTGGCGGATCTGGGATTGGACAAGCACCTGTCACCCACCCGGAGCAACGGCCTGCATGCCATGCTGGAGCGCATCTATCAGGTGGCTAAGCAGCATTAGACAAGCAATTTGCTAATGCTCTGAAGGTTTAGAGGAGGGGCCTGAGCAGCAGCCATCATCTTCCTTGCAGAGCTGCTCGCTGCGGCCGCCCGGCACCGGGTCCATCCCCCCCGCGCTGCCGGGATGGCAACGCAGGATGCGCTTGAGTGCCATCCAGCCCCCTTTGAAAGGCCCGTGCACCTGGATAGCCTCGATGGCATAGGAAGAGCAGCTGGGCCAGTAGCGACAGCGGGGCCCCAGGAGCGGACTGATCGTATATTGATAAAGCCGAACCATACCGACCATCAATAGTGACACCCCCTTGATCAGCGCGTTTTTTACCGCCTTCAACGCTTTCAAGAGGGAGCCTTCAAGGACTTTTTTTGCCATACAGGGTGGCGGGGTCGATCAATGGTTCGCTGGTGATGGCGGCCTGGTGGGCATCTACCGCTACGTAAAAGCAGCTGCGCCTGCCGGTATGACACGCAGGCCCCGCCTGGTCTACCTGCAGCAGTAGCGTATCGCCATCGCAATCCAGCGCAGCGCTTTTCAGATGCTGCTGTTGACCGGATGTCTCACCCTTGCGCCAGAGCGCCTGACGAGAGCGAGAGTAGTAGCATACTCGCTGGGTGGTAAGCGTTTCTTCCAGCGCTTCACGGTTCATCCAGGCCATCATGAGCACTTCGCCGCTGTCGTGCTGCTGGGCAATGGCCGGCAGCAGGCCGTCCGAATTGAAGCGCACCGAGGCCAGAATGGTCGCCACATCGGGCAGCGTGTCTGAGGGGGAGGCGGACTCCAGCGACTTGAACAGGTCGCCGTCGTATTGGTTGACTGTGGACATCACGTATCACTCGCAGGTCGGCACGCCTGGCACAAGCCCTGAAGCTCGATGGTTTGGCGCTCTACATAAAAGCCCTGACGCTTGGCCAGCGCAGCGAGCTGGTCGCTGATTTCGTCCAGATGAAGCTCTTCTACATAGCCACACTGGCGGCAAATCAACAGCTGAAAGCCGTGGACATGCTCCGGGCAGGCGCAGGCAACGTATGCGTTCTGCGACTCGATGCGATGCACCAAGCCCTGGTCGATCAGGAACTCCAGCGCTCTGTACACCGTGGGCGGCCGAGCAGCGGCATGCTCCGTAGAAAGCTGATCCAGCAGGTCATAGGCCTTCAGACCGCCGCCATTTTCGGCGATCAGCTCCAGCACCCGGCGGCGGATAGGGGTAAAGCGTACGCCGCGGGTGTGGCATTGAGACTCGGCTTGTTGCAGTAACGTGTTGGCTTCAGTCATTGGACAGCTCGTTGAACATCATGGGCCTAGTCTACGCGGTTGCCGAAGAGGTGTCAGGGGTTTCCACCAGCTCGCTTCGCCGCGCAAAGTGATGCTGAGCAAACGCAACGCGCTTGGCTACGGGAACATTCTCTGGCTGCCGTTCGATCAGGTCCAGACGGCGGCGCAGGCCTTCACCATTGGTCATCTGGATGGCCAAACCGGGGCGCGCGTTCAGCTCCAGAAGCATCGGGCCATGTTCCCGATCCAGTACCATATCGGTGCCGAGGTAACCCAGCCCGGTCATTTCATAGCAGCCCGCTGCGAGGTGCAGCAGCGTTTCCCACTGAGGTACCACCAGGCTGGCCAGATCATGCCCGGTGTCCGGGTGGCTGAAGCAGGGGCGGTCGAACTGCACACCGCGCAGCGCGGCTCCCGTGGCGATGTTCAGCCCTACCCCCACTGCTCCCTGGTGGAGGTTGGCCTTGCCATCCGATGCCGCCGTGGACAGGCGCATCATGGCCATGACCGGATACCCCTTGAACACGATGACGCGAATGTCCGGCACGCCTTCGTAGGTATACTCCAGCAGGCTCTCGT
This sequence comes from Halomonas sp. 141, assembly GCF_002810305.1. Classification (NCBI taxonomy): domain Bacteria; kingdom Pseudomonadati; phylum Pseudomonadota; class Gammaproteobacteria; order Oceanospirillales; family Halomonadaceae; genus Halomonas; species Halomonas sp. 141. The sequence continues at coordinate 211,673 of NZ_PINZ01000001.1, read as the reverse complement.
CGAAGTTGATCAGCGTTTCGATGACCGCGACATCAGGGGAACCCCCCAGCGAATAGAGCCCAGAGAGCAGGTTCGAGACATGCCGCTCGATATCTTCCATGGTCAAGGAAGCCCCACTAGGCTTGAAGAACAGGCCATCCTCGACCCGTTCGATCACCAGGATTCCCTTGCCGCCACTGCCCTTGGCGGGCTTGATGACGAAGCCGTGGTGGCCTTCCAACATCTCGCTCATGTGCTTGACGCCGAATTGCGTGGCCACGGTGCCGATCAGTTTGGGCGTGGTAATGCCGTACTGCTCGGCCAGCAGCTTGGTCTTGAGCTTGTCATCCACCAGCGGGTAAAGATGGCGCGCATTGTACCGGCCAATATAGCGAATATTGCGCCGGTTCATGCCAATGATGCCTTTATCCCTCAGCCTGGTCGGCCAGGTCCAGTTATCGAACCAACTCATGAGGGCTTCTCGTCATCGGTGATGGGTTTGAAGCGACGCAGTTCCAGCAGGCGATAACCGGTGTAGTTGCCCAGCAGCAGAATGAACGCCATCAGGATCAGCTGTACGCCAAGGAAGTTGAAGGTGATGTGACGCACCCAGGGGTTGTTCATGGCCAGGTAAGCCAGCACCGCTGTGAGCAGGCTGCCGCCGCCCTGGATCAGTACTTGCTTGGGGCCTTCCTCTTCCCAGAGGATCGACATGCGTTCGATGGTCCAGGCAAGAATGATCATCGGGAAGAAGGTCACCGTCAGACCCGCACTCAGGCCCATGCGGTAGGCGAGTACCGTAAAGATGGAGATGATCGCGATGACCGTGATGATCACCGCCGACACCCTCGCCACCAGCAGCAGGTTGAGGTAGGAAAGGTAGTTGCGGATGATCAGACCAACGCTGACGATCAGCAGGAAACCGATCAGACCGGTCAACAGGGTGGTCTGGATAAAGGCCAGAGCAATCAGGACGGGCATGAAGGTGCCCGACGTTTTCACGCCCACCAACACGCGCAAGAAGACCACCACCAGCGCGCCAATCGGGATCAGCAGAATCGTCTGGAACAGCGCCTGCTCTTCAAGCGGCAGGCTGTGAATCGAGAAGTTGAGCAGCGTATCATCAGAGTAGTGGTTGCGAACCGCCGCTGACGCGGGCTGATTGTGGGTCAGCATGGAGAATGATACCCGCGAGTTGGTACCGCCCTGTACTTCGAGTACGGCACGTCCGCCGGTTTCCCAGAGCAGCAGATTCTCAGGACGACCGCGCTCGCCGGTGGCGGGGTTGAACAACGCCCACTCTTCGGCAGCCTGGTCAAAGACCTGGATCCAGCTACTCAGGTTTTGGCGACGCCGCCCATCTTCGAGCAGCAGGCCGCTCACTTCACGGGCCTGAACACCCGCCTGGTTGAGTAGACGCACGATCAGCGCCGAAGGCTGCATCTGGGTCAGCAGTAAGCGAGCATTTTCCCCCTGGCGATCCCCAGTGATATCGAGGATCAGCTCGCGGGCAAAGGTCGCGTTATTGGCGCTACGCGCCCAGGCACGCTCGATGAGCTGGCTGGCGGCCGTGTCATAGGGGCTTTCCCAAGGGGTAATGCTGGGGATTCCTGGCGGCGTTTGAATGGGCGAGCGGGCGTCTGGCGATACCAGCATCTGCACCGAGTAGTAAAGCTGCTGACTACCGGCTGCGTTGCGAATGGTCCACTGCGCCTGACGACCCAGCTCATCGGCCTGGTACGCCAATCCATACCCGGAAGACGCAGTATTTTCAGTCAATACGCGGTAACCCGCCTGATGCGAAGGCAGCGCGAAGTCTACCTGCACCGGCCCGTTCTGCGCATTGAAATTGATGACGGCTTCGATTTCCCATACCTGCCGCTGTTCACCCGGGAACCAGGGTATTTCGAACTGCAGATGCCTATGCACACTGGTGGCAATACCCGCCAGTAGCAGCAACCCAACGATAAAATAAAATGGCAACCGGGACATGATGATTCCTTTCAGCGTAGAGCGGCAGGGGAGTGATATTACTCTTCGGTATCGTCTTGATCGGCCGCTTCATCATCAGCCGCCTGCTCAGAAGGCTCACCGCCAGGAAATTCGGGGCGTTCATGAAGGTAGGTTTCCGCCACGTCGATGGTGGCAATGTCCATCATGAAGCGGCGACCCAGCAGCACCGGAAAATCCAGATGGGTACGGTCGTTCAGGGTGAACTCGACGTTCTCGCGGATCGGCCCCAGAGTCATCAGCAGCGAGATTACTGGGCGCGACTCTTCGCCGGAGGCCTGGACGATTCTGACGCGACGCTGAATAGGCGCCTCGATCCATTCGTCCCGAACGCGATCTACGACCACATCGTCTTCATTAAGTGCCAGCTTGAAACGCACCCAGTTCTCACCGTCGCGCTCGAAACGCGTGATATCCGAAGCAGACAGCGAGGAAGTATTGGCACCAGAATCCACCCGGGCCTTGAGGTACGTGCCGATACTGGGAAAGCCGACCCATTCGCTGCGCCCAAGCAGCGTCTTGCCGTCTTCGATGGCCTCCGCCTGACACTCTTCGCGAATGATCACGGGTTCATCGCCACGCGCTTCGAGATTGGCGACATCGTCACGCAGCAGGCGCAGTAGACTACCCACCTCGCGCACGTCGGCGGTCAGCGTGCGCTGCTGGGCAAGCTGCTGCTCATTGAGCGCCGAAGAATCCTGACACTGTTGCTGCAAGCTGGACTCGAGTTCAAGGATACGCGTGTTGAACGACGCCTCGCTTAGTGGCGGGGGCTCATTCGATTCGGGCTGCGTCACTGCACAGCCTGCAAGTGACATCGACAAACCGGCCATTAGCCATAGAACACCTGAGCGCATAACGAGGGATATCCTTAAACAATAAGAGCACGAATGATAAGGAGAAGGGTGTCTGCTTGTCCAACGCCACGGCGGCTTTTCACGAGTGCATGAGGCGTTTGTGCCACCTGATTTAACATAATATATATTATGCGAACCTAGCTGACACCAGAACAACACTGATGAGCATGCATAGGCAGATAACCCGGGGCGTGCTAAATTCTTCTACAAGAGTCATACCAAAATCAAAACTCATACAGGCAACCCACAATGAAACGTCTCTTCCGATGGCCCATACTACTGCTCATGCTGGCCACCAGCGCCCTGCTGATGGCGGGATGCTCCAGTGTAAAGGTCGAAGACTACGCAGGCACGACACCCCAGCTGGACATTGCCGACTACTTCACCGGACAAACACGCGCCTGGGGCATGGTGCAGGATTATAGCGGTAAGGTACAGCGCCGCTTTACGGTGGATATCGATGGCACTTACGAAGGCAATACCTTGACGCTGGACGAAGCCTTCGTGTTCGACGACGGTGAAACCGACCGCCGAATCTGGCAGTTCACCCGTATCGATGAGCATCGCTGGATAGGTACCGCCAATGACGTCGAAGGTCAGGTCGAAGCTCGCCAGTATGGGCATGTCTTCCACATGCGCTACCCACTGGAAATCGAGGTTAGCGGCCGTTCCATTCGCTTCACCATGGATGACTGGATGTACCTGCAGCCGGACGGTCGCTTGATCAACCGTACGTCCATGCGCAAGTTTGGCCTCACCTTGGGCGAAATTACCCTGGTGTTCGAGCAAGTGGCGCCAACCGACGACTGACGCAAAGCGGCCTGGCACCAGGCCAGGCCGCAAACACCTGCGTTCAACGATCAGTCGTCAGCGGGTGCGTAGGATCCATCTTCACGGTGCACTTCGTTACCGGTAATCGGCGGCGTGAACACACAGGCCAAGTGCATGGTCTTGTGGGCACGCAGCAGGTGCTCATCGTGCTGGTCGAGAATGTAGATGTCGCCCGGCTTGATGGGCCAGATCTTGCCATCCGCCAGGGTTTCCACTTCGCCTTCGCCTTCGATGCAGTAGACGGATTCGTAGTGGTGCTTGTAGTGAATATGAGTCTCGGTCCCTTCAAAGATGCGCGTGATATGGAACGAGAAATTGCCGCCGTCATTGGCCAATACCAGGCGCGTGCTATCCCAGTTGCCGTTTTCGGCCGTGACGAGACGGTCGGTCTTGCGAGCTTCTTCGATATTACGAACGATCATGGGCGTACTCCATAACGTGGCAGCCAAGGCGGCTGCCGTTCCATTAAGCGTTGATGACTTTCTTGACCGACGCTTCCAGAATATCCAGCGCTTCGAGCAGGTCGGCATCCGGAATGGTCAGCGGACACAGACATTTGACCACTTCGCCATCCTGGCCACTGGTTTCGATGATCAGACCCTCCTCGAAAGCCGTGCTGGTGATCTTGTCGGCAATCTCACCCGAGACCACATCGATACCACGCATCAGGCCACGACCGCGCTCTGTAGCAGGTATGCCGTTCTCGCTGAGCAGCGCTGCCAGGGCCTTGAAACGTTCTTCGACGATACACGCTTTACGCTGAACGTCGCGTTCGAAGGTATCGTTGGACCAGTATTTTTTCAGCGCCGCCGTGGCAGTCACCATGGCGAGATTGAAACCACGGAACGTACCGTTGTATTGGCCTGGCTTCCACTTGTCCAGCTCCGGGCGCATCAATACGTGGGCGAACGGCAAGCCAAAACCTGACAGCGACTTGGAGTTGGTCACGATGTCTGGCGTGATGCCTGCATGCTCGAAGCTGAAGAATTTGCCGGTACGGCCACAGCCTGCCTGAATGTCGTCCACGATGAGCAGAATGTCATGGGCACGGCAAATCTGTTCCAGGCGCTTGAGCCACTCCAGGCCCGCCACGTTGATACCGCCCTCCCCCTGCACGGTCTCGACGATGACGCCGGCCGGAACATCGAGACCACCCGACTTGTCGTTGAGCAGCTTCTCGAAGTAATCCAGCGTATCGGCGTGCTCGCCCATGTAGCCATCGAACGGCAGGAAGCTGGCACCCTGAGTGGGAATGCCACCGGTGGCTTCGCGGAACTTGCGATTACCGGTGGTGGCCAGTGCGCCCATGGTGACACCGTGGAAGCCGTTGGTGAAGGTCACAATGTTATGGCGACCTTTAGCAACACGGGCCAGGCGAATGGCCGCTTCCACTGCGTTGGTGCCGGTAGGCCCAGGCAGATGCACCTTGTAATCCAGACCCCGTGGTTTGAGGATTACGTTTTCCAGCGTTTCAAGATAGTCACGCTTGGCGCTGGTCCACATGTCCAGGCCATGTACGACACCATCCGTGGCCAGATAGTCGATCATCGCCTGCTTCAGATCGGGGTTGTTGTGGCCGTAGTTAAGCGTGCCGGCACCGGCAAGAAAATCGATGTACTCACGCCCATTCTCATCGGTCAGGCGTGCGTTCTGGGCCTTTTTGAAGACGACAGGAAAAGAACGTGAATAGGTACGAACATTGGATTCCATGCGTTCGAGCGTCTGGGTCTGCATAAGCGACCTCCTTATCAGTCGGGTCTGGTTGGCCTGATCGGCAAAAAGTGGCAGCCGGGGCAACACAAGTGGGAAAACCGTTAACCTTGAAAGCTGTCAGAGACTGCCAGTTTGAAACGGGCCGATTCTTACCAGGTTTTCCGGATCGTGCTCTCCACCGAGCTGTTCGGTCGAAAAGTATTCTCGGCTATTCAGCGGGGCCTGCCAGCGGGCAGCCAGGCGGCGAAACAGCCCCCAGGATGCCTGGTTGTCTGGCGTAATGGTGGTTTCGAGGTGATGCACGTCATCCAGTTCAGGACGCGACATGATCGCCTCTACCAGCCGCCGTGCAAGCCCTGTACCACGGGCTTTCTCACCTACGGCGACTTGCCATAGGAAGTAGGTATCAGGGGCATTGTCTTTCACATAACCTGAGACGAAGCCAACGATTTCGCCCTCTTCGCTAGTGGCCACTGCGCAGGTATCGCGAAACTGGGTTGCCAACAGCAGGTAGGCATACGCGGAGTTGACGTCTAGCGGTGGACACGCCTTGACCAGCTCGTAAATGCCCCAACCGTCGTCGGCGTTGGGCTTGCGAATGAACAGCGGCGCTTCGGCATGGCCCACGACGGCATCGGCCACGGTGGGTCTGGCGAGTTCCGCAGAGGGCGTAAAAGGCTTGATAGGCGTACTCATGGTTATGCTTCGCTGTAGCGAATTTGAGTTTCATTATAACAGCTGATTATGAGCAATTCAAAAATCATATTATTTATCCGTGGCTTTTCCATAATTCAGGATTATCAAAACGCCTGCCCGGCGCGCTGGGATCCACTGCACGACCATGATTCACTGAGTCTAGAACACCCACGCGTATGCGCGAGACAAAAAAAGAGGCAAGCTTCCGCTCGCCTCTCTGTTTGACACTAATGCCTCTGGCCAAGCCGACGCTCAGTAGCGTGAGGGAGTCCTTAGCGTGACGAACTCTTCTGCCGCCGTGGGGTGAATGCCCACGGTACGATCGAAGTCTTCCTTGGTCAGCCCTGCGCGCACGGCAATGGCAATGCCCTGGATCAGTTCCCCCGCCTCTTCGCCTACCATATGGGCCCCCACCACGACATCAGTGGCATCGTCGACGATCAGCTTCATCAATACACGCTCATCGCTCCCCGAGAGCGTGTGCTTCATGGGCTTGAAGTCGGTGCGATAGACCCGAATGCCGTCGAACTGCTCTCTGGCGGCTTCTTCGGAGAGCCCTACCGTGCCGATATTGGGATGACAGAACACGGCGGTCGGGATCGTGTGGTAATCCAGTGGTCGTGGAGCCCGCTGATGAAAGTGGATGTCGACCAGCTGCATGGCTTCTGCCAGCGCGACAGGCGTCAGTTCTGGGCCCGCGGTCAAATCCCCCAGCGCCAGAACGGAGGGCACGCGGGTCTGGAATCGAGCGTCTACCGGCACCTTGCCGTCCGCATCCAGCTCGATCTGCAGCGCCTCGAGCCCTAGTCCTGCCGTATTGGCTTTCCGACCCGTCGCTGCCAACACGGCATCGACTTCCAATACGTCACCGTTGGTCAGCTCCACTCGGAGCGCGCCACACTCCAGCGCATCGATACGAACGATGTTGACACCGAAATGAAGATTGACGCCTTTCTTGGCCATTTCCGCGCGGGTGAACTCCCGAACTTCCTGATCGAACCCTTTCAGGAACATCTCACCGCGATAAATGAGGTGGGTGTCGCTCCCCAGTCCATTGAAGATGCTGGCAAACTCCACCGCGATATAGCCGCCCCCCAGCACCAGGAAACGCTCAGGGAAGCGTTCGAGATCAAATACCTGATTGGAGGTGAGCGCCAGTTCGCTGCCCGGGAACTCGGGCACCCATGGCCAGCCACCCGTCGCCAGCAGGATCTTCTCGGCACTGTAAGTGGTTTCCTGACCCTCTTGGGTCAACACAACCTGATGCGGCCCTACCAACCGTGCACGGCCATTGAGCAGCGTGACGCCCGCACCTTCCAGCATACGCTGGTAAATGCCATTGAGGCGCTTGATCTCGCTGGTCTTGTTGTCGCGCAAGGTAGTCCAGTCAAAGGTCGGCGGCACACTCATTTGCCAGCCAAAACCTGCCGCATCGTCAAAGCTGTCGTGAAAATGCGCAGCGTAGGAGTATAGCTTCTTGGGCACACAGCCTACATTGACGCAGGTGCCACCCAGGTAACGATCCTCAGCCACCGCTACCCGAGCGCCAGTCGCCGCAGCCATACGCGCGGCACGCACGCCTCCCGACCCCGCCCCAATCACCAGTAAATCGTAATCATGCGCCGTGTTGGCTGACCCGGTGTCTGACATCGTTTCTGACATGGTTGCTTCTACTCCTTGCTTGAAGCTGCCGCACTTGATAGGCAGCCCCCGGTTGATCTGGAACTGACGAGACGCATAAAACTCGTTACTCTGTACGCCCTCGGCAGCATTGGCATGCTGCTTCTACGATGGAACTCGTGCTCCTGGGAGACTCAATTGTCCGATAAAATTGCCACGCTGCTGGAAAACAACCGCGCCTGGGCCGAGCGGATGTGTCAGGAAGACCCTGATTATTTCAAGCGCCTCTCGAGCCAACAAAAGCCAGACTACTTGTGGATTGGCTGCTCCGATAGCCGCGTACCGGCCAATCAGATCATCGCGTTGCCGCCTGGCGAAGTGTTCGTTCACCGCAACGTCGCGAATCTGCTGCACCATACCGACATGAACGCCCTGTCGGTGGTGCAGTATGCCGTCGACGTCCTCAAGGTCAGTCATATCATGATCGTTGGCCACTACGGCTGCGGGGGCATCAAGGCCGCCGTCACCGGAGGCGAGTGCGGCGTCGTGGACTACTGGCTGCACTCGGTGCGTGAGCAGTACAACCAGCACCGCCAAACGCTGGAAGCCCTGCCTCTCGACGCGCAAATCGATCGAATGTGTGAACTCAACGTACAGGCGCAAGTGAACAGCCTGTGTCGCACCAAGATCCTCCAGCGCGCCTGGCAGCGTGGCCAGAAGATCTCGGTGCATGGTTGGGTATATGGCCTGGACGATGGCCGAGTGAAGGACCTCGATTGCACCATCAGTGGGCTCGAACAGGTCGAGACCCTCTACCGTATCGACCGCGTTCAGCCGGGCGATTGAGCATAGGCCATCGCGCTAGTTGTAGCGATAAGCGCGGTGGCAGCTCCGGCAGCTGAGACTCACGTCCGAAAAGGCCCGCGTAGCGGCACGGTAATCCTCCTGCTGTGCGGCCTCCACCAGGTCGGCTACTTTTTCTTCCAGGTCAACGAAACCCGCCGAGAAGTCTTCCCACTCCTGCCATATTTCCGGCCGAGCATCGGAACCACGCCCATGGGTGCCTTCGATGAAGGCAGGCAAAAAATGTGCTTGAGTGGCCTTTTGCTGCAGCGCTTCCAGCCGCGGCTCGGCACCACGAGCATCCCGATTATTGACCAGGTCGAAACGCAGCTGGCGCAGCAGCCGCTCCAGGTCTTTCAACTCATCCTGGCGCCATATCACGGCTTCTCGTTCACTGGCAAACGGCGTATCTTCTACCGTTGTCGGCATGTCCGGCGTGCTGGCCTGAGTCGTCGACCCCAGCGTCAACAGCGCACACCCCGCCATGTTAATCAGCCATGGATAGTCACGTCCACGTCGCCACATCGTTGTTATCCTGTTCAAACGGTCATCGTTGTTAGCCAATCGCACAGGTCACGCCCGTGCCCTTCAACCCGCAATAGCCACCGGGATTTTTATCGAGGTACTGCTGGTGGTACGCCTCGGCATAGTAGAACGTGTCCAGCGGTTTGATTTCCGTGGTGATACGCCCTTTGCCCGCCGCTTCCAGCGCTTGTTGAAACTCAGCGGCACTCTGCTGGGCACGCGCCAACTGCTGCGCCGTGGTGGTGAAGATCGCTGAACGGTACTGGCTGCCGATATCGTTGCCCTGACGGTCTCCCTGAGTAGGGTCGTGCTCTTCCCAGAAAATCTGCAGCAGCTTTTCCAGACCAATCACACTCGGATCATAAACGACCCGCACGACTTCCGTGTGCCCGGTAAGCCCGGTACAGGTCTCCTGATAAGTAGGGTTGGGAGTGGTACCGCCCGCATAACCGGCAGCTGTGACGACCACACCGGGCTGACGCCAGAAAAGGCGCTCCACGCCCCAGAAGCAGCCCATCCCCAGCACGATTTCCTCGCAGCCAGCCGGAAATGGCGGATGCAGCGACGCCCCTGTCACGGTATGCACCTCACTGGTCTCGATAGGCGTGCTGCGGCCTTCGGGTGCCGTCTGGCGAGATGTAAAAAACGACATCGATGTTCTCCTATTGCTGCGGATAGACGTAAGGATCGCCCGAGCGGGTAAAGGTGTAAATCAGGTCAACCGCTTGATTCGCACCAGACACCGCCTGGAGGTACAAGTTCCGCCACAGGGTGTAGCGCAGCGTCAGCTCAGCGATGGGCGAGAAAATGCCCACCCCGTAGCTGATGCGCAAGTCATCGGTCAGCTGGCCACTCACCGCCACCTGACTTTCATCGCCCGCCCCCGTGGTATCCAGCGTCAGGTCATCGATCCCGAAGGCTTGTCCCAGCGAGCCGACAGCCCCACCGGTCCGACCCAATGACATGCCGATCAGTGCCGTGGTCAGGGCACTATCGATGCCGCCACCCGAAGCGTCAGGGGCACGACCACGTAACAGATACGAAAGCGCGCGGGTCTCGTCCATGGAGGGCTCGGCAAAGATCAACACGTTCGGCTCTTCGGCGTTGCCCGAGACCCGCAGCCCGGCAATGACCTCGTCTTCGGTGATGTCCGGGTTACGGATCGCTTCGAAATCCAGCACGGGCAAGCCAGGCGGACCGCTAAAGAGCAGTTGGCCACGCCGAATCAGCAAGTCCTGCCCAAAGGCCTGGAAGCGGCCATCCACCAGGTTTACGTCACCAAACAGCTGCAGCACCCCGCTCTCCTGGCGTATTTCCAGGCTACCCCCTAAACCAGACTCGAGGCCGTAGGCGGAAATCTGCATGTCGCGACCCAGGGTCAAGGTAATCAGGACATCGATGGCCATTCCCGTGGCCGTCAGTTCCTCGGCAGCGCTGGGGTCTTCGCCCGCTGCGATGGCGCGCTGGCGCGCCTGTTCGGCTTCTCGATCATCACGCTCGGTAATGATGATCTCATCGGGGCTGGGCGAGGTGGCCGACGAGGGCAGATCGCCTATTTCCAGCCGCGCCCAGGGCAAGTCGACATTGCCCCTGACCTGCAAACGCTCTGGAGTAATGCGTACACGAATGTCTGGTGCGGCTTCCATGCGGCCGAACTGGGGCAGTACCACCAGCAGGGGCTCCTGAGTGGCATTGAGATCTATCCCGATCCGCCAGGCATCGCTGGCTGGCCAATAAGCTTCGCCGCTGATGTTCAATCGGCCTCTTTCGGCAGCGACGAAGCCGTCGATATCCCCCCGCTCACCATCGAAGATGATGCCGAATTCACCGTCCTGAACGTCCACCGGGATGTCCGGGCCATGTACTCGCAGGCCACGCAAGGCGAGCTGCCCCTGCAGGTCGGGCTGCTGTGTGCTACCGCCAATTTGGACGCTGCCGTTCAACGCCCCCTCGAGGCGGTCCATACCCAGCATCATCGGACGATAGGGTTCCAGGGAGACATTGTTGGCACGCAGTTCGCCTGCCAAGGCTCCTTGACCCAAGGGGTCGTTGACGGAGAGATCGAGGGTTATTTCTCCGGCTTCGGACAGCGAGAGCAGCAGGTTGGCATCGGCCTGTGATTGATTGGCCTCGATTTGGGTATCCAGGTTCAACACCGGCAGGGCCACCGGCTGGCCGTAATCGTTGATGGCGGTGATCGCCAGCTCACTGAGTGCTTGCACGTTGGCTTGCCAGCGCGCGCCTCCCTGACGCCAGTTGGCCGCCAGCTCAGCGGTCGTGGCACCCTCGAAACGCCACTCTTCGGGCAAGAACGGTTCGAGCACCTCCATGGGGACTTCGCTGACTCGCAGGCTGGCTTGCCCCTGCTCTGCCGATGCCGTCATGGGCTCATCCGAACAGACCAGGCCGCCTTCCAGTCGCCGCAAGCAGAATGGCGACAGTCTCGCCTGGCCATTGGCCAGGTTGTAGCCGATATCCAGCGGCGCTTCGAGGCGAATACTGCCCGCCTCGCTGTCCAGCTCCAGCGGCATCAGCCGGGCTTGATACTGCTCCGTATCCTGATTGAAGCGGCCATCCAAAGCCAACGAGGCAGCGCTGAGCACATTGCCTGGCGCACCGTCGACATTGACGCTCAGAGTATGTTGAGACAAGCGCCCGCTCAGATTGACGGCCAGGCTGGATAGCGCCTGCCCACCGGCATTGACACTTTGGGCATCGAGTTCGATACGCAGCACCGGATCATCGACCCCCTGAACATTGGCCGCCAGGCCAAGGGTTTCAATACGGTTTTCGGCAAACCTCAGTTGATTGCCGGTCAAGCGTGCGACCAACTCGGGGGCACTGAAGCTCCCGGTAGCGCGGAGGTCGCCGCTGAGGCGACCGGCCAGCTCCGGGTGCAGCGTTTGCAGTTCGGTGAGCGCGATATCCGCCTGCAGCGACATGGCTTGTTCACTCACCTGGCCGGAAGCCGTCAGGCGGTTGTTCCCCTGCGTGAACAGCAGTCGTTCGATAGCGACTTCCAGGTCGCTGTTGGCCTCCAGCGCGGCCTCCAGCGTCAGCGGATACTCTTGCAACTCACCGTCGATGGCCAGCTCAGGGAGCGCAATGTCCCAGCGCTCTCCCTGCTGCTGAACGTTGGCAGTCAGGCGCCCATTCAGGTTGCCTTCCAACTGGTCGACGAATAGCGAGGGGTCGACACTGCTCAATTGCACACTGGCATCGATGCGCAGCGCCTCGGCCCAGTTCACTTGTCCTTCGCTGGTCAAGCGGCTCTCTTCGATACGCAGGTTGAGGGGCGCCCAGCGGAAGGAGGTCATGTCACCATCGCCGGTCAGGTCTATCGACGTATCCGGCACCTGAGGCGCCTGCGCGTCGACCAGCAGCCGCACGGCGTAGGCGTCCAGGCTACCGTTGACGGTCAAATCCACATCTTGTGCCACGTAGGTGGTGTCGGGGTCACGCTCCATGCTTTCCAGCGGCCACTCGACGCGTTCGCTCTGCAGCCTCGCGGTAAAGGGCACATCAGGCGCCAGGACATCGACGTCGGCAGCCAGGGTCGCGTTGATCTGCCCCGACACATCCAGCTCCGCCGACAGATCCGCCAGCGAGCCAGAAAGCCGAAGCGTCAGCGTTTCTCCGCTCAAGGCCGGGAAGAGTTCCGGCAGCAGAAGCACGCTGTGCAGCTCGGCTTCCAACGGGTAATCGTCTGCCAGCGTCACATCCGCCATCAACCGCGCCGTGGCATCCCGGGTATCCACCTCAAGCGTAGAAAGCACCACGTTGTCACGCTCAGCATGTCCGGCCAGCAGTACTCGCTCCACGTCATAGGTGAACGCACCGGCCACGCTGACATCGGTGACCAACAGCGACGTGATCGCCACATCGATGGGTAGCTCGATGGCTGGCAGCGACAGTCGTTCACGCGGTGCCGGGGAACCCGCTATTGGCTCCTCATCGTGGGGCTGATTCACTTGGATGGCACTATCGATACCGACGGCGGTGAGCGGCGTGTCGATATCCTCTGTGAGCTGCCCACCCGGTGAAAGCGGCAGATGAACGGCAAGGCGTTCAAGGCGCGTCGGCTCGATGATGAGCTGCTGCTGTGCGCCAGAGAGGGAGGTAGAAAAGCGCTCCCAGGCCACATGGGTGCCATCGGCCAGGTGCAGCTGAACGTCGCTGATATCGATATCACGCAGCTCGATAGGGAATGGCAGGTGAATGCGCGAAAGGGGCGTGGATTCGCTGTCGGGCTCTTCAGGTGCATCGCTGGCAGCCAAGCGGATATCGGCGCCCGAGAGGTGCAATCTTTCCAGGCACAGCCTACCTGACAGCAGACAATCGTCGGCCCAGGCAAGCTCCACCTCATCCAGGGTCACCTGCGTGCCGCCCATGGCCAAGTGAAAGCCCTGAAGCCGAAAGCTCTCCAGCAGCGCCCCTTCCTGCTGTTCATAGCTGAACCAGCCGCGCTGTTCACCTTGTGAGAACAGCTGTGCCGTGCCCCAGGGGGACAGCGCCACGCCCAGCAACAGGGCGGCCAGGCCCAGCACCCAAAGGGGCAACAGAATCATCAAACGCAGCAGACTCCACAGCGTCAGCCATAGGCGACGCCGACTAGAGAGCATCTCGCGGTTTGGGGGTGTCGTTACATCAACCTTGGCCAAAGAGCTCTCCTAGAATTCTGGTCCGATCGAAAAGTGCACGCGGTAGTCATCGTCGTTGTCGAACGGGTGCGCCACGTCGAAGCGTATTGGGCCCACCGGCGATACCCAACGCACACCTACCCCCGCCCCGGTCTTCAGATCTTCGGGGCCCCAGTTATCGAATGCATCACCGCTGTCGACGAAGGCAGCGCCCCACCAGTCGCCCGTCACGCGGCGCTGATACTCCAGCGTGGAGGTCAGCATTTGCTGGCCACCGCGCAAACGACCCTGCTCGTTACGCGGAGAGAGGCTTTCGTAGGAGTACCCGCGTACACTGCGATCCCCACCGGCAAAAAAGCGCAGTGATGGCGGTAGTTTATCGAAATCGTCGGTTTCGATGGCGCCAACGCTCAGGCGCGCCACGAAGCGGTTGTCGCTGCCCAGCATGCGTATCCATTCGGTGTCGCCGGTGAGTCGGGCAAAGTCGGCATCCGAGCCCCAGGTACTATCGGAGTATTCCAACGACAGCTGCTGACGATCTCCCCAGACGGGGAATCGCTGTGGGCGAGTGCGCGTACGCGACCACTGGATACCGGGATAGAAGATCCACACCTGGTCGGCCTGGCCCCCTTGGGTAAAGTCCTCATAGGTAGTTCTGAAGTACAGCGTTTGCACCCAGCGGTTCTCGAACTCCCAGCGCCGCGCTATCTCGACCGTGCCTTGCAGTGAGCGGGTATCGCTGTCATCGATATTGCGCACGCCGTACTGAAGGCGATAGTTGTCCCGGATCGGGTCTTCAAGGGGGATGTTATACACCCCGGTGAAGCGCTGCTCGGGCGCCGACAGGTAAAGATTATGATCCAGGCTATGCCCCAGCTGATTGATCCACGGCTGACGCCAGCCAAAGCGCAGCCTGGGGCCCACATCGGTGGCAAAGCCTATCCCCACCTCGTACTGATGGCGGTCGGCGGGTTCAACATTGACATCAATGGGAAGACGCGTGTCGTCGCGACGATGAAGGCTCAATGCACTGGTCAGCGCCGCACTGCTAATCCGTGGCCGCTCTGGCTGAGTGGCAGCGACTTCGCTCCACCAGGGATCTCCCCCGCTGGGGGGCGCTATGATCAATTCACGGGCGGTTTCCAGGCGGGGACGCACGGAGACCGAGCTGAACCAACCGGTTTCAGCCAGCCGCTGATTGTAGAGTGCCAGGGACTCGGCAAGGTAGGGGTCGCCTGCTTCGAACGTCTGCATCTGCCGAAGACGGTCAGGCTCGATATGACTTCCGGTGATGAGCGTGTTACCGAACTGGTAGCGAGGCCCACTATCGAAGCCCATGTAGAGCCTCGCGCTTTCCAGGTAGGGGCGCACTTCCATACGCCGGTCCGAAAACCCCCAGTCGAAATAGCCGCGCTCGATGGCCAGCCCGGAAAACTGATTGCGCAGCCGATCCCAGGGTGCGTGGCGCAAAGGGTCGCCGACGTTGAGGGGAAAATCGTCCAGGGCTTCCTGAAAAGGCGGATCGTCTGCCGCATCGCCAGTGACGTTGATCTCCAGGACTTCAATGGTAACGCGTGGCCCCGGCTCGATACGCACGGCGACCGGCGTCTCTTCGAGAGAGACACGCACCTCGGGCTGGTAATAGCCATACACCCGCATGGCTTCCTGGGTGCGCTGACGAATTTCCCCCTCCAGGCGTACATCGGTGTACTGCTCTGCGTCGATATTTTCGAGGTAAGCACTGATATTGTTGCGCACCTGCTGGTTGACGCCGCTAATATTGGCCTCGAGCCCCCATACCGATACCGAAGCCGCCCATAGCGGTAGTGCGCAAACCACGCGCGCCATGCCGGACCATCGCCGTTGTCTTCCCATACGCTTTTATCCCTAACCCCAAATTATCGGCTTGCGGCATGCTAGTTACGCAGCATCTCCATTTGTGCGCTGAAGGCCAGCTGGGCTTGACGCACTTGCCGCACATCGCTTTCGAGGGTGGCCAACCGCTGCGACCACTCGGCCTCCAGTGACGCCAGCTCGGACTGGCTGGCAAACGTGGCAGAGGTATCATCCTCCAGCGCTTCAGACAGCTGGCCCAACTGCTGCTCCATGGTAACACGCCACTGCTGCTGCTCTGCCAGTGCGGCTTGCTCACTGGCCAATTGCCGTTCCAGTTCCTCGAGTCGTTGGCCAAAGGTCTGTTCCAGGTAAGAGACCTCTTCCAGCAAATTTTGTCTACCGGAAGTTCCTACCTGTTCCAGCGCATTCAGCGACGCACGAATCGCAGCAAGCTGACTGTCTCGCATGGCAGCTTGCTCCTGCAGGCGTTCGAACTGCTGCGACACAGAATCCAGCGCATCGCTGGAAGCGCTGGCCTCATGGTCCGTAAGTAGCCCATACAGCTCTTCACGTGTGGTGGTGAGCGCGATGGCAAGCTGCTCTTGCTCCTGGAAAAGCGTGGCCATCTGAGCTTGTACAAAGGTTATCTCATCCTGAGCATCAGTGTCACCCGAGTCCAATCGTGCATGCAGATTAGAGACTTCGCCACTGACACGACTAACCTGGCGGAGTAGCTCTTCGCGCTCGTACCACAGCAACACCGACGCCCCGGCCAGGGCCAGGAAGAGCAACATCAAGAAAAACCATAATGGCCAGAGCCTGGGCCCCTTGCGATGCCGCAAGTGCTGAGCAGTAAAGCTCTGGTCGACATCCGGCACGATACGAGGTGATGAGATGGCGTCAGACATGGTTTT
Organism: Halomonas sp. 141; assembly: GCF_002810305.1. Taxonomy (NCBI): domain Bacteria; kingdom Pseudomonadati; phylum Pseudomonadota; class Gammaproteobacteria; order Oceanospirillales; family Halomonadaceae; genus Halomonas; species Halomonas sp. 141. The sequence goes on along the minus strand of NZ_PINZ01000001.1, from coordinate 195,209 downwards.
TCCTTAGGGCAATATCGGGTCGGCGCGTCGTCCAATTCCCCGGTAGTGTAGGCCACAGCTGGCGACAAAAGCAGGGTCGTAGATATTGCGGCCATCCAGTACCAGCTTTTCTCCCAGTAGCGTCGCCAGGCGATGCCAATCCGGGTTCCAGTAAGTCTTCCATTCAGTCACCAGCATCAAGGCATCTGCCCCTTGGCACGCAAGGTAAGGGTCTCCCTGAACAGGGATCAGATCATCCCGCTGGCCCACTACTTCATGCAAAGCTGGCAACGCGGCAGGGTCATGCAGCTTGACCGTCACGCCCTGCGCCCACAGGGCCTCTAACAGCGTGAGTACCGGGGCGTGGTCGATGCGTGCCGTTCCCGGCTTGAAGGCGGCCCCCCACACGGCAATCGTTTTACCCGCCAGGTTGCCGTCGAAAAACGTCCATAGCTTTCTGAACAGGGTCTCTTTTTTCTGCTCGTTGATATCCATGACCTGCTCCAGCAAAGCGGAGTAACGACCATGCGCCGATTGAATATCGGCCAGCCCCATCAGGTCACGGGAAAAATTGGGCCCACCAAAGCCACAGCCAGGATAAAGATACTCGAAACCGATCCGGCTATCCGCCCCCATCCCCTGTCGCACATGCTCCACATCCACGCCTAGCGTATCCGCCAGGCCAGCAATTTCGTTCATGTAGCTGATACGTGTCGCCAACATACCATTGATCGCCAGTTTGGTCAGTTCAGCCGCTCGACAGGGCATGCGCTGGAACACTTCACTACGGCGGTTGAAGGCGCGCAATAGCTCACGGGTGACCTGCTCACCGTGGGCATCGTCACAGCCCAGCAACCAACGCATCGGCCGTGTAAAAGCGGCCCACGCCCGCCCCTCCTCCAGGGTATCAGGCAGTGCCACACGGCTATGTTGACGGCCCATTAGCGCATGCAGGCGCTCCGTTTCACCCACAGGGAAGGTCGAGTTATTGATCAGCACTCCCCCATGATAACCGGCAAACAGCGGGCTACTGAGCAGTTGGCGCGCAGAATCACGCTGGCTGGGAGACAGTGCCAACCAGACCACATCGGGGGTATGAGATGTGTCAAGTGTTTCGATGACACGCAGTTGGCCCGACGCCAGGGCCTGTTCCAACTGCGCCATGAGCGAAGGCTCGCGGCGCAGCCAGTCGACCTGGGCCAACGATAACCATGGCATGTTTTCATGCAACAGCCAGTCCACCTGGTGTCCTACCCAAGCGAGTGCGGCAGCCGCCGTGGCAGCACTCAGTTCACTGCCGTGCAGTAATACCCGCATTCAAAGGCTCTCCATGGCAAACAACCGTCGATAAAATAGGGGGTTGGGCATCATGCCTTGCTCCTTTTCATGCGTTCCGCTCCGGGAGTGGTTAGAATACGTCCATACTCAACGATAGAGGGGTGATGGGCAAGGCATTGCCCTCCCCGCTTTATTGCCGACTTGCTCAGGGAGCCATACCATGCCATCGACTCTTCAGGATAGCACCACTGACCGCCTACAGGGCAACGTTGATGCGGCAGAAGTTGCCAAATTTGAAGCACTTGCCAGCCGCTGGTGGGACCCTCACAGTGAGTTCAAGCCACTGCATGACATCAACCCGTTACGGCTGGACTTCATTGATGCCCGTTCTGGCCTGGCAGGCAAACAGGTGTTGGACGTGGGCTGTGGTGGGGGCATTCTGAGCGAAGCCATGGCCCACCGAGGCGCCCGCGTGACCGGCATCGACATGGGCGAGGCCCCACTGGGGGTGGCCCGGTTGCACGCCGAGGAGAGCGGCGTCGAGATCGACTACCAACACATCAGCGTCGAAGCCCTGGCCGTCCAACAGCCGGGGACGTTCGATGTGGTCACCTGCATGGAAATGCTGGAGCACGTGCCTGATCCGGCTTCGATCATTCATGCCTGTAGCCAACTGGTGCGGCCAGGCGGCCACGTTTTCTTCTCTACGCTGAATCGCACGCCCAAATCCTACGCCTTCGCTATCGTCGGTGCCGAATATCTGCTCAAGCTGCTTCCCCGCGGCACCCACGATTACGCAAAATTCATTCGCCCGTCTGAAATGGCCCACTGGGCGCGTAGCGCCTCGCTGGAAGTGCGTGAGCAGAGCGGCTTGACCTATAACCCGCTCACACGCCACTACCGCCTGGTGGCCCACGACGTATCGGTCAACTATATGATGCACTGCCGCAAGGTGAGCGAATAGATGTGCCGTTCAGCCCCCCATGCCGTTATCTTCGATCTGGATGGCACGCTGGTGGACACAGCGCCGGACCTGGCCGCCGCCACTAATGCCTTGAGAGCCCATCATGGCCTCGCGGCCCTGCCCTTCGAACAGATTCGCGGGCAGGTCTCCAACGGTGGCAGCGCGCTGGTCACCCTGGCTCTGGGCCTCGAAAGCGGCAGTGATGAGCATGAGCAGGCGCGTGATTTTCTACTCGATGCCTACGAGCAAAAAGTGGCCGTGCATAGCCGACTGTTTTCGCCGCTGGACGTGTGGCTGCCTGCCTGGCAGGAAAGCGCTCGCCCCTGGGGGATCGTCACCAACAAGCCACGGCGTTATACCGTTCCGTTATTGGATGCCTTGGCTCTTACCCCTGGCACACTGCTGTGTGCCGATGACTTGAGCGTCAAGAAGCCTGCGCCGGAACCCTTGTGGGAGGCCGCCAGACAGCTGGGAGTAGCGCCAGAGCGTTGTTGGTACATAGGCGATCATGTCAGGGACATGCAGGCAGCGCGAGCGGCTGGCATGCTGGCCGTAGCGGTGGGCTATGGCTACATCAGCGAAGAGGATGACTACCAGCAGTGGCCTGCCGATGTCTGGTTTGCGACGTGCGAGGAGCTGGTGGCCGCACTAAACGACCACCGCTCCCCGTAATCTACCCAACGGCCCATGGGGCCGTTGGCGTGTTTCCTATATCCTGCCGACGACTCAGCTGCGCGGCGGCTGGGCATCCAACTTCTGGCCGCTGACCCCTTTGCTGTCTGGGCCCATCAGCCATAGGTAGGTGGGCATGATCTCTTCTGGCGTGCGCAGCGTCAGCGGGTCTTCGCCAGGATAGGCCGAACGCCGCATCTGGGTTCGCGTGGCACCAGGATTGAGCGTATTCACCCGCACATGCGGCTGATTCTCGAGCTCGTCTGCCAGCACCTCCATGAACCCTTCGGTGGCAAACTTGGAGACCGAGTAGGCGCCCCAATAAGCACGACCTTTACGGCCGACGCTAGAGGAGGTAAAGATCACCGACGCATCATCAGACGCCTGTAGCAGCGGCAACAGCGCCTGCGTCATCCAGATGGGGCCGTTGATGTTCACCTGCATGACCTGTTCCCACAACTCGGGATTGTACTGGTCGAAGGGGGTGATACGGCCCAACAGCCCTGCATTGTGCAACAAGCCATCCAGCCGGCCGAACTCGTTGTTCAAAGTCTCGGCCATGTCGTGGAAGTCTTTTAACGTAGCGCCTTCGAAGTTCAACGGGAAAATGGCTGGCTGAGGACCGCCTTGAGCTTCGATTTCATCGTAAACGCGTTCCAGCTTGGCAATGGTACGACCAAGCAAAATCACGGTTGCCCCATGTTTGGCATACTCAAGCGCTGCAACGCGCCCTATGCCATCGCCCGCACCGGTTACCAACACGACGCGGTTTTCAAGCAAGCCAGGCGCTGGTTGATAGTCGATTTTGCAGTTCATGAGGATTCCTTGATCCAAGAAAGCCGATTAACCGGCTGATTGACGGAGAAAATCATTGGCAAGGCCAGCAGCACTGCTTTGCGGGTAGTCGTCACGCACTTGCTCCAACAGCTCACGACTGCGTGCCGCTTCCCCTTTGCGCGCCTTGACCAGTCCCAGCTTGTAAAGCGCATCAGGCACTTTGGAGCTGCCACTGTATTGCTCGATGACACGTGTAAAGGCCTGATCTGCCGCGTCCAACTCACCTTCCGCCGCGTACAACTCGCCCAACCAGTAATGGCCATTGGCGGTCAGGCTGCTGTCAGGATGATCGGCCACGAACGCTTCGAAAGCCGCAATGGCATCGCCGAACTGGCGCGCCTGCACGTGAGCAAAGGCAGCCTGGTAATCGGCCTGAGCGTCGTCACTGACATTGCGAGTCGATGGGGCCTGGGCCACCTGCTCGGCAACTTCCGGTTCGACCTGAGGCGTGGACTGCTCGATCTGGCTGGGGCCGCTGCTCATCAGGCGGTCTTCGATATCCAGGTACTGCTGCTGAGACTGTCTACGCAGCTGTTCCAACTGGTGGCGCAGCTCTTCGATCTGGCCTCGCAACTGCTGGATTTCCTGCTGGTGCTCTTGCACCTGATTGAACAGCACCAGATTGCCACCCGACGCCTCCTGACGCTGCGTCTGCTGGTAGAAACCCGAGGAACCGGAAGAGAGGTCTTGCACCAGCGGCTGTTGGGCAACGGCTGAAGCAGAGAGCAGGGATAAGGGCAATACGGACAGCGGGAGCACCAGGGCTCCCGCACCGCACAGCCTCTCAAAATAGCGTTTGAGACTGTGATTCATTGATAGCTCCGAAGGGCCATTGGCGTGCCTGATAACAGGCACGCCAACGCTATCAGTAGTTGAAGACTACGCGACGGTTCTGAGAGTAAGCACTTTCGCTCTGACCGCTTACCGCCGGACGCTCTTCACCGTAGCTGACAACGCTCATCTGTGAAGGAGAAACGCCCTGAATGTTCAGGAAGCGCTGCACGGCTCCGGCACGACGCTCGCCGAGGGCCATGTTGTATTCACGCGTACCGCGCTCGTCGGTATGACCATGCAGAACGACGCGCGCGTTCGGGTTGGCACGCAGGTAGCGAGCGTGGGCCATGACGACCGACTCGTACTCGCTCTTGATGGTATCGCGGTCGAAGTCGAAATAGATGGTACGCACTTCAGGAATACGCGAGTCAGCTTGCTGGCCAGCACCCGCACCCGAGCCAGTAGTAGAGCCATACTGACCACCCGCACCTGCACCCGAGGTACCCGTGCCCACGCTGCTGCCAGTCTGGCTGCCGTAAGCGTCTCCGTCCTGGGATCCGCCGGTGCTGGAACAGCCAGCGATAACCACGATAGATAACGCTACTGCCAATGAGCGAGCCAACGGCTTAAGTTGCATAATCAGACTCCTTGCCTGAAAACAGAGATTAGTGCTGTTCATTCATTAATTTAAGAAAGGTGACCATGCAGGGTCACGTACTTCGCCTTGCGCTGCTGGCAGCCTGAACGATGAACGGCCATCGGCTGACACGGCACTGAGCACTCCCGCACCACCCTGCTGGGTAGCGAAGATTACCATGGTACCGTTCGGTGCAACACTAGGAGATTCATCTCTTGTTGATTCGCTCAACACCACTAAGCGACCACCCCCAAGATCCTGCTTGGCAACCTGATATCCCCGGCTCGAACGATGGATGAAGAAGATCTCTTCACCGTCGGGAGAGAAGCGGGCACGGGCATTATAGTTACCTGTGAACGTAATGCGATTAGTTTCGCCACTACCCAGCGAATATTGATAAATCTGCGGCCCACCGCTGCGGTCAGAAGTAAAAATCAGGCTGCGGCCATCGGGTGACCATGCGGGCTCGGTATCGATACTGTTGCTTTGAGTGACACGCTCAACGGAGCGGTTGGCCACATCCAGAATGTAGATTTCCGGTTGACCATCCTTGGAGAGCGACATGGCAATGCGACGACCATCAGGTGACCAGGTTGGCGCGCCATTGATCCCGTCGAACGACGTCGCCTGGACACGTTGGCCGGTGGCCACGTCCTGAATGTAAATGGCCGCCTTGCCAGATTCGAAGGAGACATACGCCAACTTGCGGCCATCCGGGGACCATGCCGGCGACATGATCGGCTGGTCAGATGTCAACACTTGCTGGCTTCTGCGGCCATCGGCATCGGCCACGTACAGGCCGAACTGCATGTTATCACCCACGCCCTGCGCCGTTACGTAGGCAATACGCGTGGAGAATGCACCACGAATATCGGTGATCGCTTCGAAGATCTCATCGCTGATATAGTGCGCCGCCCCACGCAGATCATTACTGTTGGCGGTGACGGTTTCGCGAAGAATTGACCGCTGACCGCTGATATCCATCAGGTCGAACTGCAGCTCATAGCCGCTGCCCGATTGGCGCACTCGGCCTACCACCAGATAGCGAACATCCAGTGAACGCCAGGTACCGAACTGAACGTCGCTGGCCTGGCTGGGGCGCTCGAACATGGCACCACGGTCCAGCGGTGAAAAGAAGCCGCTGCGCTCGAGGTTGTCCTGAATGATCTGAGCCACGTCCTCGGGCAAGCCTTCACCACCCTCGAACGGAACCACACCAATGGGCAGCGCACGGTCACTGCCACGGGTTATTTCAATGGTCAGGTTTGCGCTTGCCACACTGCTGATCAATAGCAGTACGCAAAAAAGCCACACTTTGCTCAACGTTTGCATCAGCGAACATCCCCCGGGGTAAATCGCAGATTAAATTGACGTAAATTGCGCTGCTGATCCGCTGGCAAGTCGCGTAACTCGCCAAACGGTGCTGCATGTTCGACCGCCTGCATCGCCGACCGGTCAAAGGCACTGTCGCCACTTGAAGTGACCACCGATGTGGCTAGCAGTTCGCCCGATGGTCCAAGCCTTACCTGTATGGTAGCACTCATCGAGTTACTTGCTCCCGGCGGAATGACCCAGGCCTGCTCAACGGCTCGCCGCACGATATTAATAAAGCTGTTTGCCGCCTGCTGGGCCTGCTGAGCATTGGCGGCCGCCTCAGCCTCACCCGCCAACTGGCGCTGCATGGCCGCTTCTGCCGCTTCGGCAGCACGACGCTCCTCGGCTTCCCGTTGGCGCCGGGCCTCCGCCTCGGCTTCCCGCTGACGTTGAGCCTCTGCTTCAGCCTCCCGCTGGCGTTGGGCTTCTGCTTCGGCCTCCCGCTGGCGTTGGGCTTCTGCTTCAGCCTCCCGCTGGCGCTGGCGCTGGGCTTCTGCTTCTCGCTGCGCTTCCGCCTCGGCTTGGCGTTGAGCTTCTGCTTCTTCTCGGGCGCGCTGCTCAGCGGCCTGCTCTTCTGCTGCCCGCTGAGCTTCCTGTTCGCGTCGTTGGGCCTCTGCCTCCGCCTCCGCCTGGGCCTCGGCCAGCTCACGGGCCTGCTGCTCCGCACGGGCCGCCGCTTCCGCTTCTCGCTGTGCCGCCGCCGCAGCCTCTGCTTCCGCCGCCTGTTCTGCCTGGCTTGGCGACTCAGGCGCGGGTTCGCTCTCGGCAGGCTCGGCCGCACTGTTCAGCGCGGCCTGCTGCTCGGTGATTTGCTGCGCCTGATCGGTGAAGGTTTCCGTACTGACAAAAGTGGCCTGCACGATCGATGAGGAGTCGGGCTCTGCAGGCGTGCTGGGTAGCCGAATCAGCGTGAACGCAATCACGACGAGATGCACACCAATCGCCAGGAGCGTCGGCAATGTATAGCCGACATCCTGGGGGTCGCGTGGTGGTTTCACTGCCATCGGTGACTCGCCCTTAGCCATCTTGCGGCGGCTCTGAGAGCAGCCCAACGTTCGCTACACCAGAGCGTTGTAGGGTGCTCATCAACATGACGACTTGGCCATAAGGCACGCTACGGTCGCCGCGAACCATGACAGGTGTGCCGGGCCTACGCTGGAGAATGGCAATGACGCGTTCGGAAATCTGCTCCAGAGAGACATTGCTGGTGTCTTCACCCAGGGTAATGAAATAGCCGCCGTCACGATCCACCGAAATAATGATCGGATCACTATCTTCCTGAGTTTCAATAGGCTCCGAGGAGACCTGCGGCAAATCCACCTGCACCCCTTGCGTCAACATGGGGGCCGTGATCATGAAAATGACCAGCAGCACCAGCATGACGTCGATGAAGGGGACGACGTTGATCTCCCCCATGGGCTTTTTCTTGCCGCCGCGATTAAACGAACCTTGCATAACGAACTCCTTTAGCGGGCATCGGGCTTGCCGTCGCGACCTTGCAAGTTGCGATGCAGGATCGCATGGAATTCTTCAGCAAAATTTTCGTACTTGCCCAACAGGCGAGCGGCTTCGTTGGAAAGGCGGTTATAGAAGATAACGGCAGGAATCGCTGCCAGAAGGCCCATGGCGGTGGCGATCAGGGCTTCGGCAATCCAGGGCGCCACGGTGGCCAGGGTGGCTTGCTGGGTCATGGAAAGCGACTGGAACGAGCCCATGATGCCCCACACCGTACCAAACAGGCCGACGTAAGGGCTGACCGATGCCACAGTGGCCAGAAAAACCAGGTGCTGGGTAAGGCGGTCTTCTTCCCGCGACCAGGCAACGCGCATGCTGCGCTGGACGCCTTCGAGGATCGTGTCCGCGTTACGCGTCCTGGACATCAGGCGGTTGAATTCACGAAAGCCGGATTGAAAGATGTGCTCTGCGCCGTGACGTGGATCATCGGCGGGGATCTCACGGTACAGCTCATTGAGGTCGACACCCGACCAGAATGACTCTTCGAATTGATTGTACTCCTGCTTGGCACGACGCAATGCCATGCTGCGCTGGAAAATCACCACCCAAGAGAGGATCGACCCCACCACCAGCAGTAACATGACGAGCTGCACGACGGTGCTGGCACTCATTATCAAGTGGGGTATGGACATGGTGTTATCGTTCACAGTTGCCCTCTTCAATCTATTAGTGTCGCCATGGCGACAGGGTAGCGGTGGTCATTTCACCGGGTTTAGCATTACGAGATATCGCTGCCTGCGGACTAATGAGCCGACACAGAAAGATCGAGCGATACTGGCCACGCTTTGGGCCGTAAGGTATCAGCACTCAAGCAGGCTATCTCGACTGTGGCGGAGCACAAGAGTTCCTTGTCTCGCCACACCTGCTGCTCGAATGTCATTCGACAGCGGCCTTGATTGGCCATGGTGGCCGTTACGGTCAGCGCATCATCGAGACGTGCTGGCTTGGCATAGCGGCAGGCAATGCGGTATACCACTAGCTGCGTCCCTTCGTCTAGCAGCATTTGCTGATTCAAGCCCAATTCTCTCAACCATTCACTGCGGGCGCGTTCCATAAACTTCAGATAGTTAACGTAGTAGACAATACCGCCCGCGTCAGTATCTTCGATATAAACGCGCACCGGCATGGCAAAACCATCGCTCATGGTCGCCGCTCCCCTTCTGCACTCATGGCGCTGTCGGGCACCACCCGCTCGAAGTGTTGCCACGCCTGGCGCGTCACGACCCGCCCCCGTGGTGTACGCATCATCAGGCCCTGCTGAATCAGATAAGGCTCGATAACGTCCTCGATGGTATCCCGCTCCTCGCCAATCGCGGCGGAGAGGGAGTCGACCCCGACCGGCCCACCGTCGAACTTGTCGATCATGGCCAGCAGCAAGCGACGATCCATATGGTCCAGGCCATGATGGTCGACGTTGAGCATGTTCAGGGCCGCATCGGCGAGCGTTACATCGACCACCCCGTTGCCCTTGATCTCGGCATAGTCACGTACGCGACGCAGCAGGCGATTGGCAATGCGAGGCGTTCCCCGCGAGCGGCGGGCAACCTCCACCGCACCTTCTCGACTGGTTTCCACGCCTAGCAGGCGTGCCGAACGAGCGACGATTTCCGTTAGCTCTTCAAGATTGTAGAACTCGAGACGCTGGACGATACCGAAGCGATCGCGCAGCGGCGAGGTCAGCAACCCTGCTCGCGTGGTCGCCCCCACCAGCGTAAAGCGCGGCAGGTCGAGCTTGATGGAGCGCGCCGCAGGCCCTTCACCAATCATGATGTCGAGCTGAAAGTCTTCCATGGCGGGATAGAGGACCTCTTCCACCACGGGGGATAGGCGGTGTATCTCATCGATGAACAGAACGTCACCCGGTTCCAGGTTGGTCAGCATCGCCGCCAGATCCCCGGCCCGCTCGAGCACCGGGCCAGAGGTCGACTTCAGCCCAACGCCCATTTCAGTAGCAATGATATTGGCCAGCGTCGTTTTGCCCAGGCCTGGTGGGCCAAACACCAAAGTGTGGTCGAGGCTCTCTTCCCGCAATCTGGCCGCGCCAATAAAGATTTCCAACTGCTCACGGACTCGGGACTGGCCAATGTAGTCCTGCAGGCGCTTGGGCCGAATGGCGTGATCGATGCGCACTTCCCCATGCTCCGGTTCAGCGGCAATCAATCGGTCATGTTCTAGCATGGCAACTCTTCTACTGGGTCTGATCAACGCCGGCGCTCAACGACATCCGGCACGCTGCTGATTACCACATGGAGCCTGTTTAGCCGCTCATGCGCTGAGTCAACGCCGCCTTGATCAACGCTTCGGTGGATTGATTGGGATCTACATCGGCCAGCATTTTAGCGGCTTCCGTCAGCTTGTAACCAAGGCTGACCAGCGCTGCTTCGGCATCGGCCAGGCTGTCGCGCGGGGCTGGGCGACCGCTGGTCGCTTCCAGGGCCAGCGGGGCATGGCGCTGTTCCCAATCGGGAAAGCGATCGCGCATTTCGATGATCAGCCGTTCGGCCGTCTTCTTGCCCACGCCCGGCAAACGGGTCAGTGCTTTACTGTCATCGTCGCGCACGCAGCGCATGAAGGCGTCTTCATCCATGCCCGATAGAATCGCCAGCGCCAGTTTGGGGCCTACCCCGCTGACCTTGATCAAGGCGCGAAACAGCGCACGCTCATGCTCACGGCCAAAGCCATACAGCAAATGAGCATCGTCGCGAATGCTCAAGTGCGTGTATAACGAAACGTTTTCGCCAGGTGCAGGCAGCGCCACCAGCGTGTTCATGGAGGCTTCCAGTTCGTAGCCTACGCCATGGACATCCACCACGATCCAGGGCGGATGCTTTTCGACCAATAAACCAGTTAACCGACCAATCATAGGAGTGCTCGCGGGTAGTGAAAACGGTAAGCCACTATAAAGCGACTCTGTACAGATGACCAGTAACGACTACAGCCGCCAACGCCCCGTGGAGCGACGCTTGCCCTGTTTGGCCGCGGCGGGCACTCGACCACTTCCGGTGAAGGCGTGGGTCAAGGCAACGGCCAACGCATCGGCCGCATCGGCTTGAGGCGTGGCAGCCAACTGCAGCAACGTCGTCACCATGTGCTGCACCTGTGTTTTCTCGGCCCCGCCATGCCCCGTGACGGCCTGCTTGATATGCCGAGCCGCATACTCGGAAATACTCAGCCCATGGTTGGCCAGGCATACCAGCGCGGCGCCTCGGGCTTGCCCCAGCTTTAGCGCCGAATCGACATTTTTGGCCATGAACACACGCTCTACCGCCACCGCTTCAGGCCGATACAGGCCGATCACCTCACTCAGTCCCGCATAGATTTGCGCCAAGCGCTGCTCCAGCGCCCCATCAGAGGTACGGATACAGCCGCTGGCCACATAGCGAGGCTTCATGCCTTTCAGATCAATGATGCCGTAGCCGGTAATCCGTGACCCAGGGTCGATACCCATGATCCGCACGGCTGCTGCGGACTGATTTCCTTCCATGCACTGACTCCTGGTAACGCATGACCCTAGCGTGACACATAACAAAACACCGACGCAGAGCGTCGGTGTTGGCTACCTCTGGCAGGCGACAGAGCGTTTACTCGCCTGTGGTCTCCGCCTTGGCCTTTTGGCGCAGGCGAATGCTCAGCTCCTTGAGCTGCTCTGGGCTGACTTCGCCGGGGGCATCGGTCATCAAGCAGCCCGCGCTTTGCGTTTTCGGGAAGGCGATGACTTCACGGATGGTTTTGGCACCGACCATCAGCATGACCAGGCGGTCCAGGCCGAAGGCCAAACCACCATGGGGCGGCGCCCCGTACTGCAAGGCATCCAGCAGGAAGCCAAACTTCTCCTGCGCTTCCTCCTGGCCAATCCCCAGAATGTCGAACACGGTGCTCTGCATGGACTGATCGTGGATACGAATGGAGCCACCGCCCAGCTCGGTACCGTTCAGCACCATGTCGTAAGCACGCGATAGCGCGGCGGCCGGGTTGGCCTTGAGCTCTTCCGGTGTGCAGGAAGGTGCCGTGAAGGGGTGGTGCAGCGGGCTCAGGCGGCCTTGATCATCGGCTTCGAACATCGGGAAATCGACCACCCAGAGCGGCGCCCAGGGCTGGGTATACATGGCCAGATCAGCGCCCAGCTTGACACGCAGTGCGCCGATGGCTTCGTTGACGATGCGCGTTTTGTCGGCACCGAAGAAAATGATGTCGCCATCTTCGGCACCCACGCGATCGAGCAGTTCCTCGACGACGTTCTCCATGAACTTGACGATGGGCGACTGCAGGCCCTCCAGCCCCTTGGCGCGCTCGTTGACCTTGATCCAGGCCAGCCCCTTGGCGCCGTAGATACCAACGAATTTGGTGTATTCATCGATCTCTTTGCGCGACAGCTTGGCGCCACCCGGCACACGTAAGGCAGCTACACGGCCATCTTCCGCGCTGGCAGGGCCAGAGAATACCTTGAAATCCACCTGCTGCATCAGGTCATCGACATCCGTCAGCTCCAACGGAATACGCAGGTCCGGTTTGTCGGAGCCGAAGCGATCCATGGCTTCCTGCCAAGTCATGCGCGGGAACTCAGGCAGCTCGACATCCAGCACTTCCTGGAACAGCTGGCGGATCATGGCTTCGGTAATGCCCATGATATCGTTTTCCTCGACGAACGAGGCCTCGATATCGATCTGGGTAAACTCTGGCTGACGGTCGGCACGCAGGTCTTCGTCACGGAAGCACTTGGCAATCTGGTAGTAGCGGTCAAAGCCCGCCACCATCAGCAGCTGCTTGAACAGCTGCGGCGACTGCGGCAGCGCAAAAAAGCTACCCGCATGGGTACGGCTCGGCACCAGGTAATCACGTGCACCCTCCGGCGTTGCCCGGGTCAGGATGGGCGTTTCGATGTCCAGAAACCCTTGGCCTTCGAGGAAGGCACGAACGCTGTGTGAAATACGCGAGCGCAGACGCAGCTTCTCGATCATGTCCGGACGGCGCAGGTCGATGTAACGATGCTTCAAACGCACCTCTTCACCCACCTTGCCGTGCTCGTCCAGCTGGAAAGGCGGTGTGAGGGCGGTGTTGAGCACCTCGACTTCCTTGGCCAGCACTTCGATCATGCCCGTCGGCATGTTGGGATTCTGGGTGCCTTCGGGACGCAGGCGAACACGCCCGGTAATACGCAGAACATATTCACTGCGCGCACGGTCGGCATTAGCAAACGCCTCGGCGGTATCGGGGTCGACGACGAACTGCGCAATCCCATCGCGGTCGCGCATGTCGAGAAAGATAACCCCACCGTGATCACGACGGCGATGTACCCAACCGCAGACGGTGACCGTTTGATCCACCAATGTTTCGTTCAGCTGGCCGCAATAATGGCTGCGCATGTCTCTTCCTGTTCTGTTGCGTGACTATGTAAGGGGTCGCCAACTACCTCGGCTGACCGCCGCGGCTAAGCCGCGGCGCCTTTGCTGGGGGATGGCGTACTGGTGTCGCTGGACGAGGAGCCAGCCGAGCCACCGCCAGCAGCAAGGTTCTTTTTGCTACCGGTTTTGAAATCGGTTTCGTACCAGCCGCCACCGGCCAGACGAAAGCCTGCCGCAGACACCAGCCGTTCGAGGTCATCCTGCTGGCAAGCGGGGCATTGAGTCAGCGGATCAGCGCTGACCTTCTGTAGTTTTTCCATGCGATGGCCGCAGGCCTTGCACTCGTACTCATAGATAGGCATGTTGAGGGCTCCTGAAAAGCACAACGTCAACAGACTGATATTTACAGAAAAGTGGCGAACGACTAGGCCGCCGAGCTGACAATATGTGGCCTGCTGGGATAAATTCCAAGACTGCGGTTGATAGCGCGAACATTATACCCTTTTGTGCCCCCTGCCGGGCAAGACCAAGCGCCACTTGGCAGCCAATGGAGAAAACAACATGCCTCATGCGGTAATGCTGGATGCAGAAAGCCTGGGCCCCCATATCGACCTGACGCCGATTCGTGAGGCCGTCGATCACCTGGAAACCTATCAACAAAGCACCCCGGAGCAGGCCCGCGAGCGCCTGAAAAACGCGGATATCGCCATCGTCAACAAGGTCACACTGGACGCCGACACGTTGTCGCAGTTGCCTTCGCTACGGCTGATCTGCGTCCTGGCCACGGGATTGAACAATATCGATCTTGACGCAGCCAAGGCGCATGGCATCGTCGTCAAGAACGTCTCCGCCTACGGCACGGCCAGTGTCTCTCAGCACACGCTGATGCTGATGCTGTCGCTGGCCAATCGCCTGCCGCGCTATCAGGCAGATATCGCCGCAGGAACTTGGCAGAAAAGTGATTTCTTCTGCCTTCAGAACCACCCGACGCTGCAGTTGGCTGGCAAGCAACTGGTCATGGTAGGCAGTGGCGAACTGGGCTCGGAAGTCGCTCGTCTGGCCGAGGCCTTCGGCATGCAGGTGACCTTCGCCGCGCGGCCTGGCAACGAAGCCGCCGATAAGCGCCCGGCTCTGGACGACCTGCTGCCCCACGCCGATGTCATTAGCCTGCACTGCCCTCTGAACGACGCTACACGACACTTGATCAATCAAGCGCGTTTGGCCAAGGCCAAGCCTTCACTGCTGCTGGTCAACTGCGCGCGCGGCGGCATCATCGACGAAGAGGCCGCTCTGGAGGCGCTGCGCAAAGGAGCGCTGGGCGGGCTGGCCGTTGACGTGCTGCCCGCTGAACCACCCCGCCAGGGGCATGCGTTGCTGGATGCCCTGGCAGCAGGAGAGCCGCTCAACTTGATCGTTACGCCGCACAACGCCTGGATCACCCCCGAAGCGCGCCAGAACATCGTCTTGCTGACCGCAAAAAACATCACTGACTGGCAGGCAGAGCAGACCGCATGACGCGGTGACACGCTAAAACGTCGCAAAATGGCCGGGAGCGTGATATTGGGCCAGGGTTTCCAACGATACATGCGACACCCTGGCCCCAGAAGGCCCCTGCCACAGCCACTCACTCAGCTCGGCGACGGCGTCCGCCGAGCCACACAGGATGACTTCCACGCGGCCGTCGGGCAGATTTTTCGCATACCCGGTGACCCCGCGCTGTAGCGCCTGCTCCTGGGTAGCACGGCGGTACCCGACTCCTTGAACCTTCCCTGACACTATCGCACGCAAACAGCACTGTGACATGACAGCCTCCTGTTCATCAAAGCAGTTCCTGGCGTACCAATACGGCGCTGTTGCGGGGCACCAGTGGGCGCCCCCGGCGCAGCAGCAGCGAACGGGTAAACGACGCACCGAACAACAGTATCAATGAACTGTAGTACACCCACAGCAGGATCATCACCACCGATCCCGCGGCACCATAGGTAGATGCGGTGGCCGTATAGGCCAGATAGATGGCGATCAGGCTACGGCCTATCGTAAACAGAATCGCCGTTACCAGCGCGCCGATCAGCACGTCCTGCCAGCGTAACACCACATCGGGCAGCACTTTAAAGATAGTGGCAAACAGCAAGGTCACCATGGCCAGCGAAATGAGCGACTCGGCAGTGGTAGTGACGATGGTCGCGATGGGCAGCAGGTCACTGGTGGCGTGCAGCATGCTGCGCAGGAAAACGCCCAGCACCAGAGAAACGAGCAGAATGAAGCCAATCGACAATACGACGGTCAGCGACAGCAGGCGCGTCTTGATGAAAATGAAGGCGCTGTTGCTGGTAGGCTTGGCCGTGACGCCCCAGATGGTGTTGAGCGAAAACTGCATCTGAGCAAAGACCGTGGTGGCACCCACCAGCAGTGCAACCACCCCTAAAACAGTAGGCAGCAGCCCGGACTCTTCGATACGCGACTGGGCAACCGCCTGTTCCACCGCCTGGGCCGCTTCGGCCCCTAACGTGCCTTGAAGCTGCGCCACGATTTGCCCTTGAGCAGCATCTTCCCCCAGCACCACCCCGATCACGGTGACCGCAATAATGATCGTCGGAGCCAGCGAAAAAAGCGTATAGAACGCCAGCGAACCAGCGTAGCTGAAGGCATTACGCTCCAACCATAGCGAGACTGCATCTTGTACCACGTTCCACCAGAAAACGAGCGTGCGCTTCAGCATAGTTATTCCCTTTAAAACCATTCCCAGCGTCCTTTTTTATAACGCCACTATTGCTATCAGTAGGTAAGCATACCGAATGAAACCGTTGAGCGCAGGGTTTGGTGCATTGCACAGCGTTAGCGCTCTGACCATAATGGCCTCGCTTGACGACCAACTGATCAGCGAACAAGGACACCCCATGACATTGGATGCGGCCCCCACGACATCGACCCACGAATTCGACTGCCTGGTATTCATCGGTCGTTTTCAGCCGCCGCACCTGGGCCATTTGGCCATCATCCGCGAAGCCCTCAAACAGGCACGTCAGGTCATCGTCATGGTCGGCTCTTCGTGGCAAGCGCGCTCCTTGCGTAACCCTTGGCACTTCAATGAGCGTCAGGCCATGATCCGCTCGGCGTTCGACGAGGCCGAGAACCGCCGCCTGGAAATTACCCCACTGCTGGACGCTCTTTATAATGACGATGTCTGGGTACGGGATGTACAGCGCAAAGTGCGTGACCTGGCCACTCCAGCCAACGTGCGCCTGCCACGTATCGGCCTGATCGGAGCCAGTCGAGGCCAATCCAGCTACTATCTTTCGCTGTTTCCTCAGTGGGAGTCGGTTAGCGTTCCGCTGGTGGAGGGAATTTCAGCAAGTCAGATTCGTGAGCGTCTATTTCGCTCACCGGACGCCACCGGCGACTATCTAAGCACCGGAGCGTTTCACGACCTCCCCCCCGGAGTGGTCAAAAGCGTGGGGCAGTTCTGCAAGGGCGACGCCTATCATCAACTGCTGGAGGAGCAGCACTTGCTGGACCAGTATCGCCAGGCATGGGCCAAGGCTCCCTACCCGCCCATTTTCGTCACGGTGAATGCCGTAGTGGTACAATCCGGCCATGTGTTGTTGGTCAAGCGTACCGCCGCCCCGGGCAAGGGGCTGTTTGCCCTGCCCGGCGGCTTCATCAATCCCCACGAACGCCTGCTGGATGCCTGCCTGCGCGAGCTGCGCGAACGCCTGCGGCTCAAGGTGCCGGAGCCGGTGCTGAAAGGATCGCTACGCGGCCAGCGTCTGTTCGATGAGCCCCATCGCAGCTGGCGCGGGCGCACGCTGGCCGAAGCCTTCTACTTTGCGCTGACTCCCGACCAACAGCTACCTCGCTTGAAGCCGGTCAAAGGCGGCGAGCATGCCCGATGGGTGGCGCTGGCCGACCTGGAGCCAGAAAGTCTGTTTGAGGATCACTTCTTTATCATTCAAAACTTTCTAGGGCTACCGGCCAACCTGGGCGGCGTTTAGCCCTGCAGAAAATCGCGCGGCAGCTTCATCATTTGCCGCCAGAGGCGCTCTACCCCGGGCTTGTGCACCAGCGAGCAACGATACAAACGGATTTCCAGAGGAATATCCCACCCCTCATCTCCTGCCCGAACCAGCCGGCCGCTCTTCAACTCTTCACGAATGCAGAAGTCGGGAATCCAGGCCACGCCGACCCCTTGCAAGACCATGCCCTTCAGGCCCTCGGCCATGGCGGTTTCGTACACGGTGCGTAGCTTCATGCGTAGCGGATCGTTCTTCAGCAGCATGCGCACACTGCGACCAAGGAAAGCACCCTGCGTATAGGCCAGGTAGGGAATCGACTGATCACGCTGCAGCGAGAACAGCGGCTTGCCCTGCTCATCCGGGAGTGACACCGGCAACATCTTGACCTTGCCAATCGAAAACGAGGGGAACACTTCGGCGTCCAGCTGCATGGTGGCAAACGGGTCATAGTAAGCCAACATGAGGTCACAGTTGCCCTCCCGCAGAACATGGATGGCCTCTCCCACGTTCATGGCCACCAACCGCGTCGGCAGTTCGCCCAGCCCCTTCTGCAGCCGAGATATCCAGGGCGGATAAAAGCTCAGTGCCAGGGAGTGGGCAGCCACGATATCCAGCGCTTCATTGGCAATGGAGAGGCCACGCAAATGGCTGAGTGATTCATTGAGTTGCTCCACCAGGTTGCGCGCAGTGACCAAAAAAAGCTGCCCTTCCGAGGTGAGCCCGACAGGTGTCGTCGAACGGTCCACCAGGGTGACGCCCACCGCTTGTTCCAGCGCCCTGATACGACGACTAAAGGCAGGTTGGGTCACATGACGCTGTCTGGCAGATGCAGAGAAACTGCGCGTATTGGCCAGGGCCACAAAATCCTCTAACCATTTTGTTTCAAGATTCACCCAACACTCCCTTTGTTTATTGGCTTTGTGATTGCGGCTGGCCCAGTCGCTACTGAACGGGTGACATCAGGTACGCAGCGCGGGATACGACTTTTTTCCACATCGGGCGCTGGCTGACTTCATCGAGGGTGACGCGTCGACACTGAGCAAAATCGGCTTCCAGCATCTCGGCCACCTGTCGGGTAAAATCAGCGCTGGGTATGAAGGCGGTAATCTCGAAATTCAATCTGAACGAGCGATTATCCAGATTGACCGTACCGACGGCAGATGAGCTGTTGTCGATAAGCATGACTTTTTGGTGTAGAAAGCCAGGTTGATAACGGTATATTTTCACACCTGCCTTGAGCATGTCGGGCAAGAACGAGAATGCCGACAGGAAGACCAGCAAGTGATCCGGCCGCTCCGGGATCATCACACGCACATCTACACCGCGCATGGCCGCCAATCTCAATGAATCCTGAACGCTCTGGTCCGGCACGAAATACGGGCTGGTGACCCAGAAACGTTCGTTGGCACTGTGAATCAGCTGCTGCACCAGCAGTCCTGCCGTGTCCTGCTTGTCCGCAGGCCCCGACGGCACGATAACCACTTGTTGGTCATGCCCCGCGGCGGGTGCCGCGTGCCAGTTCAGCGTAATCACTTCCCCTGTGGCCCAGTGCCAATCTTCCCAGAACGCCTCCTGGAGGCCGAGAACGCTAGGACCGTGCAGTAACAGATGAGTATCACGCCAAGGGCCATGCTTCTTGCTCTGCCCCAGATACTCTGTGCCGACATTGAAGCCGCCTACCCACCCCTGCTCCCCATCCACCACGGCAATCTTGCGGTGGTTGCGGAAGTTGAGCTGGAAGCGATGTTTGATGCCACGCGACGATCGAAACGGGGTCACTTCGACACCTGCCTGCTTCAGCTCTTTGAAATAACCGTCTCGCAGTTTGCGGCTGCCAATTTCATC
Source organism: Halomonas sp. 141 (assembly GCF_002810305.1). NCBI lineage: Bacteria > Pseudomonadati > Pseudomonadota > Gammaproteobacteria > Oceanospirillales > Halomonadaceae > Halomonas > Halomonas sp. 141. The sequence continues at coordinate 175,979 of NZ_PINZ01000001.1, read as the reverse complement.
GTAGAGAAAATAGACACGCACACCACGTTTTGCCGCGCTCACGAGATGCTGCTGCAGCTCACGTCCCAGTGCGTCATCCCTCACGATAAAGAATTGCAGCAACAGATAGTGCCGAGCCTGGGCGATGCCTTCGAACAAGCTGTCGAACGTTGCTTGCCCATCGATCAGCAGCTGTGGGTGATTACCTCGGGTCAGCGGCATCATCGCCAGCTGCTCCACGGCCTTGATATCGGTATTGGTGGACTCGACCACGTGAGGCTTGATGTTGTGGCGATAGCGCACCAAGACTCTGCGCAGCACCGTATCTCTTGCACCGCGTGCGGTCACATAGCCATAGAAGCGGGGGCGTCCAAAAAACCAGTAGGCGGGTAAAGCGATATAGGGAAAGGTCAGCAGTGAAATGATCCACGCGACGGCACCCTGGGGTGTCCGACTGGACATCAACGCCATTACTGCCGAGACCATCCCCAGAACGTGGATCATCATGATCCCTGTGCCTAGCAGCCATGAGGCCATTAACGCTTCCTCGTCATCGTCGGAACACCTACGGTTTACTGCGCCTGAATTTTTTCAACTTTTCCATCGTGACTATGCGGAAAAGCCCCGCCTGGGACGGGGCTTCCGATCACTCACCCGGTCACCCGGGTTGCCTATCGACCATCAGGCCTTTTGAGCAATGATCTCTTTCCATTTGGCAGGCCCCGTCTGATGCACTGACGTGCCCTGGCTATCGACGGCGACCGTGACCGGCATGTCTTCTACCTCGAACTCATAGATGGCTTCCATTCCAAGGTCCTCGAAGCCTACTACACGAGACTGCTTGATGGCCTGGGCCACCAGATAGGCAGAGCCCCCGACCGCCATCAGGTAAACGGCCTGGTTGTCGCGAATCGCGTCGATGGCCGCCTGGCCACGCTCAGCCTTGCCCACCATCCCCAGCAGCCCGGTCTCTTCCAGCATGGTACGGGTGAACTTGTCCATACGAGTGGCGGTCGTTGGCCCAGCTGGCCCAACGACTTCATCACCTACCGGATCTACTGGCCCAACGTAGTAGATGAAGCGACCTTTCATGTCTACCGGCAGCGGCTCACCTTTGGAGATCATGTCGACCATACGCTTGTGCGCCGCATCACGGCCGGTCAGCAGTTTTCCGTTGAGCAGCAGCGTGTCGCCTGGCTGCCAGGTGCTGACCTCTTCAGGAGTGACCGTATCGAGATTCACGCGCTTGACGTTATCACCCGCTTCACGAGTGATTTCCGGCCAATCTTCCAGCTTGGGAGCTGGCAACGAGACGGCACCGGAACCATCCAGAGTGAAGTGCGCATGACGCGTCGCCGCACAGTTGGGAATGATGGCCACCGGCTTGTTGGCCGCATGGGTGGGATAATCCTTGACCTTGATATCCAGCACCGTGGTCAAGCCGCCCAGGCCCTGGGCACCGATACCACTCTTGTTGATCTTGTCGAACAGCTCCAGACGCAGCTCTTCTGCCCGGTTGCTGGGGCCACGTGCCTGAAGGTCCTGGATGTCGATCGGATCGAGGAGCGCTTCCTTGGCGATTTCCATAGCCTTTTCGGCGGTTCCACCAATCCCGATACCGAGCATGCCGGGCGGGCACCAGCCAGCACCCATCTTGGGCAACTGTTCCATGACCCAATCCACCACGCTGTCGGAAGGGTTGAGCATGGCAAACTTCGATTTTGCCTCGCTACCGCCGCCCTTCGCTGCCACGTGAATCTCGACCTTGTCGCCAGGCACGATCTTGTGATGGATGATGGCGGGCGTATTGTCCTTGGTGTTTTGGCGCTTGCCATCCGGGTCCGCCAGGACCGATGCACGCAGAACGTTATCGGGCAACTGGTAGGCCCGGCGTACGCCTTCGTTGATCATGTCATCCAGGCTGAGATCCGCGTCCCAGGTCACGTTCATGCCGACATGCACGAATACCGTCACGATGCCGGTATCCTGGCAGATGGGGCGATGGCCCGTGGCGCACATCCGTGAGTTGATCAGGATCTGAGCAATGGCATCCTTGGCCGCCGGATTCTCTTCGCGCTCATAAGCGGCTGCCATGGCATCGATGAAATCCTTGGGATGATAGTAAGAGATGTACTGCAGAGCATCGGCAACGCTTTGAATCACGTCGTCCTGGCGAATCACGGTCATGGATGAACAGCTCCTCGGTTATCGTGCTGAGCGCGACCTTCTCGGTCGTCTAAGTGTGCGGGAAGTATACCGTATTGAAACAGCCACGGCAGCCAATACAGGCCCACGCTACTGCTCCGAGCGTAAGGCTTTGGTCTGACGAATCATCAACAGATATGATAACGGTATAACTAAGCTGCTTCTCGATACGATCCGCGGCACGCCGGATTTCAGGGCCTTCAGGCATCGCCTACCCCAGCGCCAGCTGCTGTTCTTTCATGCGGTGCACCTGATCACGCAATCTCGCCGCCTCTTCGAACTCCAGGTTCTGGGCGGCCTCGAACATGGCGTCTTCCAGCTTGCTGATGGCCGCCAGCAGGTCTTGCCGACTCATGGACGCCACGTCATAGCTACCCTCAGGCTCGGCCACCTTGCGCTCGTTGCCACGACGACGGGAGCTCTTCTTGCCGGGCGTTTGGGCGGCTTCGAGAATGTCGGCCACCGAACGCGTCACGGTGGTCGGCGTGATGCCATGCTCTTCGTTATGGGCCATCTGCTTGGCGCGGCGGCGCTCGGTTTCGTCGATGGCCTTGCGCATCGAGTCGGTAATCCGGTCACCGTAGAGAATCGCTTTACCATTGGCGTTACGCGCCGCGCGGCCAATAGTCTGAATCAACGAACGCTCGGCACGCAGGAAGCCCTCCTTGTCCGCGTCCAGAATGGCGACCAGCGACACTTCTGGAATATCCAGCCCTTCGCGCAACAGGTTGATCCCCACCAGCACATCGAACTTGCCCAGCCGTAGATCGCGGATGATTTCCACCCGCTCGACAGTGTCGATATCGGAGTGCAGGTAGCGCACCCGAATATCGTGTTCGTCGAGATAGTCGGTCAAATCCTCGGCCATACGCTTGGTCAGCGTGGTCACCAGCACGCGCTCGCCCACTGCGGTGCGCAAGCCGATTTCGGACAGCAGATCGTCGACCTGGGTGCTGGCAGGGCGCACTTCGATTTGCGGATCGAGCAGCCCCGTGGGGCGCACCACCTGCTCGACCACCTGACCGGCATGCTCTGCCTCATAAGGCCCCGGGGTAGCCGAGACGAAAATCGTTTGCGGCGAAATCGACTCCCACTCTTCGAACTTCATCGGCCGGTTGTCCAGCGCGGAAGGCAGGCGGAAGCCATACTCCACCAGCGTCTCCTTGCGGGAGCGGTCACCTTTGTACATGCCACCCACCTGGGGCACGCTGACGTGAGACTCATCGATGAAGAGCAGCGCATCGTCCGGCAGGTAATCGAAAAATGTCGGCGGCGGCTCGCCAGGGGCACGTCCAGACAGGTAGCGCGAGTAGTTTTCAATGCCGTTGCAGTAGCCCAGCTCCAGCATCATTTCGATGTCATAGAGGGTGCGTTGCTCCAGGCGCTGGGCTTCCACCAGCCGCTCATGCTTTCTCAGCCACTCGAGCCGCTCTTTCAACTCTCCCTTGATGGCATCGATGGCCTCCAGGATGGTTTCCCTGGGGGTGACATAGTGCGACTTCGGGTAGATCGTCATGCGCGGTACCTGGCCACGTATATCCCCCGTCAGCGGGTCAAACAGGCGAATGGAGTCGATCTCATCGTCGAAGAGTTCGACACGCACGGCCTCTTCATCGGCATCCGCCGGAAAGATATCGATCACATCGCCTCGCACACGGTAGGTACCGCGACGAAAGTCCATGTCGTTGCGCGTGTACTGCAGCTCCGCCAATCGGCGCAGGAAGGCACGCTGATCGATCAGCTCGCCGCGGGTAAAGTGCAGGCGCATTTTCAGATACTGGTCCGGGTCACCCAGACCATAGATCGCCGATACCGACACGACGATCAAGGCGTCACGCCTTTCCAGTAGCGCCTTGGTGGCAGACAGCCGCATCTGCTCGATGTGATCATTGATCGAGGCATCTTTTTCAATGAACGTGTCCGAGGAAGGCACGTACGCTTCCGGCTGATAGTAGTCGTAGTAGGAGACGAAATATTCGACGGCGTTGTCGGGAAAGAACGACTTGAATTCGCCGTACAGCTGAGCCGCCAGCGTCTTGTTGGGCGCCATGACGATGGTCGGCCGCTGTAGTTGCTGCACCACCTTGGCCATGGTGAAGGTCTTGCCGGAGCCGGTCACGCCCAGCAGCGTCTGGTGGGCCAGGCCCGACTCCAGGCCGTTTACCAGGCTGCGGATCGCGGTGGGCTGATCGCCCGCAGGCTTGAATTTTGACTGCAGACGAAATTCCTTGCTCATCATGGCTCCTGGGGTGGTCACTCGGTGCGAGTGGTGATCTCGATGGTGGCCTGGGTCATCAACCGCTGAATGGGGCATTTGTGGCTGATCTCTTCCAGCTTGGCTTTCTGCTCAGGGTCGCTGATACCGTGCAGTTCGAGCTGAACGGCCAGCCGATAAACGCCCTTCTTTTCATCCTGGTCGTCTCGCTGCACCGTGACCGTAATGCCTTCCAGCGGCCACTGCTTGCGCTTGGCATACATTTGTACGGTAATGGCCTTGCAGGTTCCCAAGGCAATGTCGAAATAGTCGTGAGGGTCCGGCGCACTTTCATCGCCACCCACCACCGCGGGTACGTCTGCGTAGAGGTCTTCCAAGCCATTGACCTCGATACGCTGGCGAAACGCCCGGTTGCGCTCACTGATCACTACGATAGGCGGATGCATTCACGACACCTTGATGGGTAGTTTGAGCTGTTCGACCGCCTTGATCAGCGCGTCGCGCTTGGCGCGTCCTTCCACTTCGGCGCCATGACGCCCTACTTCGGCGCTGTCCACCCCATCCAGCATCATCAATGCCGTGGTGATCTTGTTCACCTGATCAGCGTTGGAAACCCCTTGAAAACTGAGTGATTGCACTGCCATGCGCTGCCCTTTTATGTGTTAATGAGTCTTGTTAAGTATATGCTAGCGGGATCGATCGGCGATACGACGCAAAAATTCTTGTGCAAGACCGATACGTGGAGTTGAAGTTTAGCACGCGCAAGTGCGCTTGCAATTGCAGCCCACTGCCCGCACCTAGCGTAACCTATTGCCGCGCCTTTCACTTCATGTCGCGCAGCTTTCATCTTCAGGAGAGACCATGGCCACCGCCGAGACTCACCCCTTCACCGGTACTGTTTACCTGACGCACTTGGCAGCGCTGGACGTCACGGGCCCTGATGCCGAAAAATTTCTTCAGGGGCAAACCAGCGCCCAAGTCGGCCTCGCCAATGGACACTTCGCCCCTCTGACGTGCTTTTGCACCCCCAAAGGGCGCATGCTGGCCAATGCCCAGCTGCTGCGCTTGGCGCCACAGCACTATCGGCTGGTTCTCGACGCCTCGCTGGCCGAGTCTCTGGCCAACCATTTGAAAAAGTTTGCCGCTTTCTACAAGACCGAGCTGACGATTGCCACATCCGTAACGTTCGTGGGCAGCAGCGCCCCGGACACCTCGCTACTCGAGCAGGCAGGCGTGACGTTGCCCGATCAGGCCTATACGCATCATACCAGCCCCTTGGGCACCGCCCTGCGTATGCCGGGCACTGCCCGCTGGCTGCTGATGCTGATGCTGGAAGAGACACCCCCAGAGAAGGCTTCGCAAGAGACACTACAGCAAGCCTGGCAGTTGGCGGATATCCGTAGCGGCCTCGCCTGGTTGACGGCGGCACAGCAGGATCACTTCCTGCCACAAATGCTCAACTGGGAAGCGCTGGGCGGCATCAGCTTCAAAAAGGGCTGCTATACCGGGCAAGAAGTCGTCGCTCGGGCGCACTTTCGCGGCCAGGTCAAAAAACGCCTGGTGCATGCGCACGTGAGCGCCAGCGCATTACCCCAGATAGGTGACAGCCTGGTAGATAAGGAAGGGAAAGCCCTGGGTGAAGTCGTCAACAGCGCGTTCAGTGACGAACAGCAGGTAGAACTGCTGGCGGTCATGAATACCAAAGTGGCGGAGGAGCAGATCTCCGTCTACTGGCAAGCGCAGCCAGTGACCTTGCACGCGCTACCTTACCCCATTGAGCGCCTGGACCCTGAGGCGCTAGCGGCTCAATTGAGCTAACGCCAGCGAGACGGCACTCACAGGCCAAAAATACGTGCAGCGTTGGAACTGCTCAGCGCTGCGACGTGTTCCAGCGATTGCTGACGCAGCTTAGCCACCTGCTCAGCGACGTGCTTCACGCGCGAAGGTTCATTGCGCTGCCCCTGGAAGCCACTCAGCGGCATATCGGGGCTATCGGTTTCCAGCACGAAGCCATCATCCGGCAATTTGGCCACCACGCGATGCAGGCGCTGAGCACGAGCGTAGGTGACGGCGCCTCCCAGCCCCAGTACAAACCCCGCATCCAGAAACCTTGCGGCCTGCTGGTAGGAACCGGCAAAGGCATGGATCATGCCGGGCCTCGCCAGTGCCCATTGATGAAGCCGCTTGGCCACGTCATCGTTGGCCTTCACACAGTGCACGACAGGGGGAAGCTGGCAACGGCTCGCGATACCGAGCTGGGCATCGAAATACTCCCACTGCTGCGAGAGACTCTCGCTGAAGCGACCATCGATACCACACTCGCCAATCGCCACCAGGGCGGTTTCCGGGCGGGTCAACTGCTGCTTGACCAGCGCCTCCAACGCCGCTAGGTCATCGGCGTGATGCCGAGCAATGAAATAGGGGTGAAGCCCGAGGCAGATGCTGACCCCGTCACTCTCGCCCAGCGCCAGCACATTCTGCCAGCGCTGGCGCACCGTGGCAGCCACGATGAAACCGGTGACGCCCACGGCCCTGGCCGCGGCGATGACGGCCTTTCGGTCTTCATCGAACTCCGTGGCATCCAGGTGGCAGTGGGCGTCAATGAGCATGGCAAGCGCTCTCGTTTGGGTAGGCCTCTTGAGGCGAGTCTTGAGATTAGTGCTCTCGGGTCGGCTGGAAACGGATATCCGGCCAGCGCTCCTGGGTCATTTGCAGATTGACCCGGGTCGGGGCAATATAGGTCAGGTAGCCACCGCCATCGATCGCCAGGTTAGCACTTGCCTTGCGCTTGAACTCTTCCAGCATTTTCGCATCGTCACAATAGACCCAGCGAGCCGTCTGCACGTTGACACCTTCGTAGAGACAATCGACCTTGTACTCTTCCTTCAAGCGGTGTGCGACGACGTCGAACTGCAGCGTACCTACTGCGCCAAGAATCAGGTCATTGTTATCCAGCGGCATGAAGACCTGAGTAGCCCCTTCCTCCGATAGCTGCTGCAGGCCTTTCTGAAGTGCTTTCATCTTCAGCGGGTCTTTCAGGCGCACGCGCTTGAACAGCTCCGGCGCAAAGTGCGGGATGCCCATGAAGCGCATGTCTTCACCCACGGTAAAGGTGTCACCAATCTGAATGGTGCCGTGGTTGTGCAAGCCGATGATATCGCCGGGCCAGGCCTCCTCCACGTGGGAGCGGTCCGAGGCCATGAAGGTCAGCGCATCGGCAATCTTGACGTCCTTGCCAATGCGCACATGGCGCATCTTCATGTTCTTTTCGTACTTGCCGGAACACACCCGCAGAAAAGCAATGCGGTCACGGTGGTTCGGGTCCATGTTGGCTTGGATCTTGAAAACGAAACCGGTAAAGCGGTCGTCCTGGGCCGTGACTTCTCGAGTATCGGTCTCGCGGGGCTGCGGCGATGGCGCGTACTCGACGAAGCCGTCGAGCATTTCACGCACACCGAAGTTACCCATGGCGGTACCAAAATAGACAGGAGTCAGCTCGCCACGACGATAGGCTTCCAGGTCGAACTCATGGGAGGCGCCGCGCACCAGATCGACTTCCATGCGCAGCTCTTCGGCCTGCTCTTCGCCCAGAATGGCATCCACCTCAGGGTTGTCCAACCCTTCGATACGCTTGTCGTCAGGGATACGGCTGCCCTGCCCCTGGGTATAGAGATGAATCACATCGTTGTAGAGATGATAGACACCCTTGAAGTGCCGCCCCATGCCAATGGGCCAGGTCATCGGGGCGCACTGGATGTTGAGCACCGTCTCCACTTCATCCATGACCTCGATGGGGTCACGAATATCGCGGTCCATCTTGTTCACGAAGGTGAGGATGGGCGTGGTACGCAGTCGACACACTTCCATCAATTTGATGGTGCGATCTTCGACACCCTTGGCCCCATCGATGACCATCAGTGCGGAGTCGACGGCGGTCAGGGTGCGGTACGTGTCTTCCGAGAAGTCCTCGTGTCCTGGAGTGTCCAGCAGGTTGACGATTCGTCCGCCGTAGGGGAACTGCATGACCGACGTGGTCACCGAGATGCCCCGCTCCTGCTCCATCTTCATCCAGTCGGACGTCGCGTGGCGATCATTGCGCTTGCTTTTCACCGAACCGGCCATCTGAATGGCGTTTCCGAACAGCAGCATTTTTTCGGTGATGGTCGTTTTACCGGCGTCAGGGTGGGAAATAATGGCAAAGGTGCGGCGTAGCTCTGCTTCGCGCGCTAATTGAGCGTCAGACATGGAGTTCTCTAAATAGGGGGACTGCGTAATAACCAAAAAAGCGCCAGACCAGTGGCGGGGTGCGCCTATGGTAACGCAACTCCCTGCCTGCGGCATACCAAAGCAAAAAACGCCGACAAGGTCGGCGTTTGGGTATTGAGAAAGGCGTTGTTCCAGCGGGAGTTAAGCGAAGGTATTGATTTGCGTACCGACGCTACCTTCCTGAGCAAGCTCGGGCTGCGCTGCCGAATCCGCCGACGCCAAAACTTCCGTGACCTGATCGGCTTGCTGCTCCAGCGCATCTCTGAACATTTGCATCTGCGCCTGTTCCACGGTTTGCGCCTGGTTCATGTAAAGCGCCGTGCTCACCGTATTACTGACCGCGACATCCATTGCGGAACCTCCATCTAGCGGAATTTCATCTACAGCCTAGCAAACATCCCTTCCGGGTGCCAAACAAACCGGAACGCCACCTGACATCTAGAAACGGTCCGCGCGGAACGGTGCCATATCGATGGCTGTCGGTTTATTCTCCATCATGTCGGCCAGCAGTTGGCCGGTAGCAGGCCCCAGCGTAAAGCCCTGGTGGCCGTGACCGAATGCCAGCCACAAGCCTGGATGGCGTGGCGCCGGGCCAATCACCGGTTTCATGTCCGGCAGACAAGGACGCGCGCCCTTCCAGGCACGCTCGTCCTTGCGATCGGCCAGCGGAAAAATGGTCCGCGCCACGCTCTCTGCCGCCCCTAGCTGCTCTTCATCGGCCGGCGATTCCAGGCGATCCAGCTCCGCCCCCGTGGTCAGCCGCACGCCAGCGTTCATGGGCGCCAGCAGGTAGCCGACTTCTGCATCCATCAGCCAATAATGCAGCCTGGTGTCCGGTTGCGTGGCGTAGTGCATATGGTAGCCACGCTTGACGAACGTCGGGAAGTGGTAGCCCAGCGGCTTCATCCACTCTCCCGCCCAAGGGCCCAGAGCCATCACCACATCATCTGCCGTGAAGGTATCGGTGGCGGTGGTCACCTGCCACTGCGCCCCCTGCTGACTGACGCCGGTGATCTCCGCTTGTACCAGCTGGCCACCCAAAGCAACGAACGACTCGGCGTAGGCCGCTACCAGACCACCGGGATCAGCAACGGTCCAGGGGTCCAGCCAATGAATGGCCCCGATGATCTGCTCTCCCAGCTGGGGCTCTTTTTCGGCAACCCCCTGGCGGTCGAGCACCGCAAACTGCACACCATAGAGATCGCGGGCTTCCTCTGCTTCCTTGACACGCTTGGCCAGCTTCTCGGGGGTTCGATAGATCTCCAGCCAGCCCTCGCGACGTACCAACGCATCGGCACCTGCCGCTTCGATCATCGGTGCGTGGGCGTCGAGACACAGCTGGATCAGCGAGGCGTACTCCGGGACGATCTTCTTGTAGAGCCGCGACGACGAGTGGTGCCAATAACTGAGCAGCGGAGAGGCCGCCTTGATCATGCCGGTGGGCCGGTAGCGAATATCGACACGACGGTTAGGCAGCACGCTCAAAATGGTTTTCATATCGCGAGGAAACGGATACGGCCGTACCGCCTCACGCTGGATAATGCCCGCGTTACCGAACGAGGTTTCACGACCAGGCTGGCGGCGATCGATCAAGGTGACCTGAAAACCGCGCTTTTGCAGTTGCCAGGCGATACTGACGCCGACCATCCCTGCCCCTAAAACCACTGTTTGACGCGCCATTTTGATGCACTCCTTTCCGAAAGATGATGGTGCTACCAGCACTCTCCCCGGCAGCACTTCAGTGAATTGAAAAATATCACCATTCAAAGAGCAATTGCACAGTCATAAATACCGTTTTTTACCTATATTTCAGTTTTTAATCACGTAAAAAACCAAAATAAGGAGGAGTTCACTAGCCACGGCATGACATTTGCTTGATTCACATTAGCAGTGCTGAAAGCGTTCGTCACGGCGACGGGGATTCCTGCTCTCGTCACCCGACAGTGACGCATTTACCCACCCCCGAAGCACCAATGCAGTGCAAACCCTGCACCAGGCAGCGACAAAAGCATCAACAAGGACCCGCACATGGCAATGATTCTGGAGATGAGGCTTCTCGATACCTTATGGGTGCTGTGGGCCGCCGCCATGGTGTTCGTCATGCAAGCGGGATTCCTGTGCCTGGAGGCAGGCACTACCCGCACCAAGAATGCCATTAACGTCGCCATGAAAAACCTGGCCGACTTTGCGGTTTCGGTGACGGTTTTCTGGCTGATTGGCTTTGGCATGATGTTCGGTGTTTCCCAAGGGGGTTGGTTAGGGCTGTCGTTATTCGGCTGGGAGATGGAGACCAGCAACGCCTGGCTGATGACCGTGTTCATCTTTCAAGCCATGTTCTGCGCCACCGCAGCCACTATCGTGGCGGGCGCAGTGGCTGAACGCATGCCTTTCCTGGGCTACCTATGGACAGCCTTCTGGATAGCACTATTGATCTACCCAGTGTTTGGCCACTGGGCGTGGGGGGGCTTACTCGGTGGCACGCCCGGCTGGCTGGCCGCTCGTGGGTTCGTCGACTTTGCCGGAGCCACGGTAGTGCATAGCGTGGGCGGCTGGGTGGCCCTGGCCGCCGTTCTGGTGATTGGCCCCCGCACCGGGCGCTTTCGCGACGGCGTTAACGCCAACCCTTTTCCAGCGGGCAACCTGCCGCTGGCCATGCTGGGCGCACTGTTCATGATTCTGGGCTGGTTTGGCTTCAATGGTGGCAGTACCCTGGCATTGACCAGTGCCATTCCTGGCATTATCGCCAACACCCTGCTGGGCGCGACAGGCGGCATTCTATCGGCCATGTTGATGGGCTGGCGTATTCGTCGTTATGCCGACGTCATGTATGCGATCAACGGTGCCATTGCAGGTCTGGTCGCGGTCACGGCAGGTGCCCACGCCCTGTCGCTGCACGCTGCGTTCATGCTGGGCAGCGTTAGCGGCGTACTGATGGTGGCCGCCAGTGAGTGGCTGCTCAAAAAACGCGTCGATGATGCCGTAGGCGCCATTCCCGCCCACCTTGTCACCGGCATCTGGGGCACGCTGGCACTGCCCTGGGTGGCTAACCTGGAAGCGCTGGGCACCTCGCTAAGCCGCTGGGAGCAGTTTCATGTTCAGCTCATGGGGGTGATTGTGTGCGGCGCATGGAGCTTTGGCATCGCCTGGCTACTGCTAAAGCTGAGCAAGCGCATCATGCCTCTGCGAGTTTCACCCGATGCCGAAAAGATGGGGCTCAATCTGGCGGAACATGGCGCCAAAAATGAGCTGCATCAGCTCCTCGAACACATGCGCCAACATGAACGCCAGGGCGACATGCGCCAGCGTATCGACGCCGACCCGTTTACCGAGGTAGGGGAAATCGCTGCCAGCTACAATCGAGTATCCGCCGCCCTGGAGCGCGCCGTAGGTCACACCCGCGTCATGCTGCGTAACCTGCGTGACGGCGTCTTGACCTGGCAGGCAGATGGCACGCTTACCAGCCTCAACCCTGGCGCCGAGGCCTTGTTCGGCGTACAAGCCCAACAGCTCATTGGGCAGCCCATCAGCACGCTGTTACCCCGCCGCTCCCTGGCGCCTGGCACACGGTTGGAAATCAAGCGACGCACCGAAGACCAACAGGTACGCTATCTCGAAATTCAGGTCAGCGAGGGGGCTGCCGGGTCACACTCGGAACGTTCAGGCATGGTGCGCGACATCACCGAGCGAAAACTGCTGCAGGAGCAGCTGAATCGAGAGCGCGATCTTGCCCGCACCACGCTCGCCTCCATTGGCGACGGGGTGATCACCTGCGATGCCAGTGGCAACATTACCTTCATGAACAGCGAGGCGCAGCGTTTGACCGGCTGGGACGCCAGCGATGCCCTGAACAAACCGATTCACCGTATCTATCAGCTGCGTGACGAACATAGCGACGAACCAATCAACAATCCCGCCCGCCATGTCCTGACCCAGCATCGTCCACTTCAATACACCGACCCCAGCATGCTGCTGCACCGCAATGGCAAGCGCTACCCGATCCAGCACAGCGCATCGCCTATTCGCTCGCGTAGCGGTATCACCCTGGGTGCCGTCGTGGTCTTTCAGGATGTCAGCCTGACGCGCAAGCTCTCCGAACAGCTCAGCTATCAGGCCTCCCACGACAACTTGACCGAACTGGTCAATCGCCGCGCCTTCGAGTCGCTGCTCGGCAAACTACTGGCACAGCCGGGAGGCGACCACACGCTTTGCTACCTGGACCTGGATCAGTTCAAGATCGTCAATGACACCTGCGGCCACCAGGCTGGTGATGAGCTGCTTCGTCAGGTGGCGCGCAAGCTGAAAGCGCATGTCCGCAGTAGCGATACCGTGGCGCGCCTGGGGGGCGATGAGTTTGCGCTGCTGCTGCCCGACTGCTCGTTGGAAAAGGCCCAACTAATTTGCGAAGCGCTACGCAGCGATATAGAGCAGTTCCGCTTTGCCTGGCAGGAGCACACCTTCGGCATCGGTGTCAGCATTGGGCTCGTCGCCATTACCTCAGCCCACCCCATGCGCCTTGCCGACACGCTGCATGCGGCCGACGCGGCTTGCTACAGCGCCAAGGAGGCAGGCCGCAACCGGATCCACTGCTACCAGCCCGACGACCAGCTGCTGCTGGAAAGACACGGGGAACTGCAGTGGGTACAGCGCTTGCAAAATGCTCTGGACAACGACACTTTCCGCCTGTTTGCACAGCCAATCTACCCTGTGTGCGCCCCTCACAAGGGATATCAGGAGATTTTGATACGCTTGGAAGAGCATGGTCAGCTGATTACCCCCGGCAGCTTTTTACCCGCCGCCGAACGCTACCATTTCATGCCGCGCATCGACCGCTGGGTCATTCGCAACACGCTGGCCTGGCTAAGTGACCGCTGCCGCAGTGCCGAACCCGATATCGTTGGTCGCTGGGGGATCAACCTGTCTGGCGATTCATTGTCCGACAGCGATTTCTGTCATGAGCTGATTCGCCAGGTACGCGCCGCCAAATTACCCCCTGGCACTCTGTGCTTCGAGATCACCGAAAGCGCTGCCATCGCGCAGCTCTCGAAAGTCAGCGAGCTGATTCAAACCTTGAAGTCGATGGGCTGCCATTTTGCGCTGGATGATTTTGGAACCGGCCTGTCGTCGTTTGGCTATCTCAAACAGCTATCGGTCGACTATCTCAAGATTGATGGCCGCTTCATCCGCAATCTGCACCAGGACCCCATTGATTGCGCCATGGTGGAAGCTATTCACGCCGTGGGCAAGGCCCTGCATATTGAAACGGTGGCTGAATTCGTGGAAACGCAGGAAACCCTGGAGAAGCTACACGAACTGGGCATCGACTATGCACAAGGGTATCTGCTAGGCAAGCCAACGGAAATAACACGTGCAGAAGGGAACAACATCACAGTCATGCCAAGATGATCACGTACAGCTTGACCATAGAATATTGGCAAAAGACATAAAGGAGTTGATATGAGAGTAGAACTTCGAGGGAGAGATAATCAGGTTAATGGGGTGGATGATGGGGATCGAACCCACGACCACCGGAGCCACAATCCGGGGCTCTACCACTGAGCTACACCCACCACAACCTGGATACTGCAGAACGTTTTGTCGATGGGGTGGATGATGGGGATCGAACCCACGACCACCGGAGCCACAATCCGGGGCTCTACCACTGAGCTACACCCACCATGACAAAACAGATGCTTGATAATAACGACAGGAGAATATGATTTCGCATTCTTGATGGCACGCCCAGCAGGACTCGAACCCGCAACCTACGGCTTAGAAGGCCGTTGCTCTATCCGGTTGAGCTATGGGCGCACATAATGTATCCAAAGATACCGATGAGCACTTGACCACAACCAAAGCCTGGAAAGCAGTGTTACTTTTAACTTCAAGTAATCGGCTTCAAGTAAATGGTCGGGATGGAGGGATTCGAACCCCCGACATCCTGCTCCCAAAGCAGGCGCGCTACCAGACTGCGCTACATCCCGATACTTGCCTTGAACGCTGCTGCGTGTCCCGTCTCAAGCGAGGCATATATTACTATTTCTGATTCTAAAGTCAACACTTAAAGCGTTTGATTCGATCGATGCTTTGCCTGACCGCCCGGCCATGCGAAAATTGCACAGCCGAATTGCTCGCTTGCCGAGCCATATCTTTTGTTCGCTTCTCCATTTTCAATAGGGATCTCACTACATGACCGCCCAACTCATCGATGGTAAAGCCATCGCCGCTCATGTCCGTCAACGCGTTGCCGCCCGCATTCAGGCACGTCAGCAGGAAGGTGTGCGTGCGCCCGGACTAGCCGTGGTCGTGGTCGGCGAGGACCCAGCCTCACATGTCTATGTCAATAACAAGCACCGCGCCTGTGAGCAGGCAGGCATTCTCTCTTTCCAACACGCCCTGCCCTCGGATACCTCACAATCCGCCCTCGAAGCGCTGGTAGACGAACTCAACGCCGACCCCAGCGTCGACGGCATCCTGGTGCAGCTCCCTTTGCCGGCACATCTCGATGCCGGCCCCATTCTGGAGCGCATCCGGCCCGACAAGGACGTAGATGGCTTCCACCCCTACAACCTTGGCCGCCTGGCCCAGCGGCTGCCTTCTCTACGCCCCTGCACACCCAAGGGCATCATGACCCTGCTGACGCAAAGCGGCATTGCCGTACGCGGCATGGATGCCACGGTCGTCGGCGCCTCCAATATCGTCGGTCGCCCCATGGCGCTAGAACTTATGCTGGCAGGCTGCACAACGACGGTCTGCCACCGTTTTACACGCGACCTGGCAAGCCACGTCAGCCGTGCAGACCTGGTGGTGGTCGCCGTCGGAAAACCGGGTATCGTGAAGGGTGAATGGATCAAACCCGGCGCGGTCGTCATCGATGTGGGCATCAACCGCCAGGACGATGGCCGTCTGATTGGCGACGTGGACTTTACCGCAGCGGTCGAGCGCGCCAGCTACATTACTCCCGTGCCCGGCGGCGTAGGCCCCATGACGGTAGCCACTCTGCTCGAAAACACGCTGGAAGCCGCTGAGCGACACGATCAGCAGCATTGAACCCGGCAACGAACGCCTTATCCCCACCGACCCGCGGAGAATATCACGGTGCAACGTATTGGTATCATTGGCGCCATGGCGCAAGAAGTGAACATTCTGGCGAGCCAACTGGCGAGCGCTGAGCGTGCCGAGCATGCAGGCTTCGTGTTTCATACCGGCACGCTGCATGGCCTGGAGGTGGTCATTCTCCAATCCGGCATCGGCAAGGTGAACGCCGCTGTGGGAACCGCCATTCTGCTGGAACGCTACCAGCCAGACGCCATCATCAACACCGGGTCTGCAGGCGGGTTTGCCACAGACCTGGCCATTGGTGATGTGATCATTTCGGACGAAGTGCGCCACCATGACGTAGATGCCACGGTCTTTGGCTATGCCCTGGGACAGGTGCCCGGCATGCCCGAGGCTTACCCGGCCAGCGAACACCTGCGCAGCGTGGCACGCAGCGCCATTGCAGCCCTGGGCGAAGTGACGGTGCGAGAAGGCATGGTCGCCACCGGCGATTCATTCATGGCCGACCCGGAGCGGGTAGCCAGGACCCGCGCCCAGTTCCCCACCATGCTGGCGGTCGAGATGGAGGGTGCCGCCATTGCCCAGACCTGTCATCTGTATGGCTGCCCCTTCGTGGTGATTCGCGCCCTGTCCGACATCCCGGGCAGCGGTGACAACCACCTCTCTTTCGAGCAGTTCCTCGAAGTGGCCGCCGACCACTCTTCACGCATGGTCAACCAGATGCTGTCGAAGCTCGCCAGCGAATGACTCTGAAACCCCCATCGCCGCCAGGCGATGGGGACTGACCTCTTACGCCTCCATCTGCCACGCCAGGGTTTCACCCGCCTGCAAAGGCACGATGGTCTGCCCTGCGGTATAAGGGTAGCTTTCCGGCAGTTGCCAATCACGGCGCACCAACGTAATCGTGTCGCCATTGGGCGCCAGCCCATAAAAACGCGGCCCATTCAGGCTGGCAAAGGCCTCCAGCTTGTCCAGTGCCCCAACCGACTCGAACGCCATGGCGTAAAGCTCGATAGCGGCAGGTGCCGTATAGGCGCCGGCGCAGCCACAGCTTGACTCCTTATCACCCTTGGCGTGAGGAGCACTGTCGGTTCCCAGGAAGAATTTCGCACTGCCGCTGGTGGCCGCTTTCAACAGCGCTTGACGATGCTGCTCACGTTTCAGGATTGGCAGGCAGTAGTAGTGAGGACGAATGCCCCCGGCCAGCATCTGGTTACGATTGAACAATAGGTGGTGAGCGGTGATGGTCGCTGCGACATTGTCCGACGCGTCAGCGACGAATTCAGCGGCCTGCTGCGTCGTAATGTGTTCGAACACGACCTTCAACGTCGGGTGACGAGCCAACAGAGGTTTCATGACGCGCTCGATGAACACGGCTTCACGGTCGAAGATGTCGATATCATGGTCGGTCACTTCGCCATGGACCAGCAACGGCATTCCCAGCCGCGCCATGGTGGCAATGGCCGCGTCGCAATGAGCGATATTGGTGACGCCGGAAGCCGAGTTGGTCGTTGCCCCCGCCGGATAGAGCTTGACCGCTTTGACCACGCCGCTGGCGACAGCCCGTTCGATCTCTTCTGCGGGCGTCGTATCGGTGAGGTATAGCACCATCAGCGGCTCGAACGCACTACCCGCCGGCAAGGCCGCTAGGATACGTTCACGATAGGCCATGGCCTGCTCGGTCGTGGTCACCGGCGGTTTGAGGTTGGGCATGATGATGGCCCGCCCCATCTGGGCTGCGGTATGGCCTACCACCGCATTCAGCGCCTCGTCGTCGCGAAGGTGAAGGTGCCAATCGTCGGGGCGAGTGATCGTGATAGCGTCCACGGCAAGTCCTGTCTTGAAAGTGAAAGAGGGGTGTCACGGCTGCACAGTATACCCAATCGCCCCGCGGGATAAATCTGCACACGACCCCCACAGGCCCAGCCAAGTGTCGTATCATGACGCCACGTTGTAAGACCAAGGATGCTGTTGTTTATGCAGAACGTACGACGCTATGCGGATGTCATTGCCAGCATAGAGGGGTTGGTGTGGCTAGGCCTTGCCTGGTCGATCTCCATTTCCATGTATCAACAAAGTACCGAGCCGACGCTGGCCATGTTGTTCGTGGTAGGCGCGCTGCTGCTGTTCAGTTGGGCACACCGACCGCTGCGCTACCTGCTGATGCGTTACCATATCCGCAAGCGGCGCACCGACATGTGGATGCATACCCTGGCCCTGCCCCTGTTGCTGGCCATGTTTTTCCATATCCTGCTGGAAACGCTGTTGGGGAGTGCCTGGCTGCCACCCAAGATATTGCTGTTCAACCTGCTGGCATCGGCGGGTTGGTTAACCTTCGTCATGACGCTATTCATCAAGTTCGTGATTCATAGCGTCAAGACATCGAACAAGTAATCGTCCATGGCTACCGCCCTGCCCCTACCGCTCTCCACGCCCAACCGCAATCTGGTCCGGCTGACCATCGTCCGGGGGATTACCTGGACGGGCTTTCTGATGGCGATCATCGTCGGCATCGAGCTGCTGGCGTTCAATCTGCCGGTCACGGCGGTGGTCAGCGTAGTCATTGCCATGGGCATGCTGAACATTGCCACCTGGTGGCGGCTGGGCCGCCCCAGGGCGGTCACCCATATCGAGTATCTGGCCCACCTGCTGGCAGACATTACCGGCCTGACGCTGCTGTTCTATTTTTCCGGGGGGTCTACCAACCCTTTCATCACCTACTACCTGGTGCCGGTGACCATTGCCGCTGCCACGCTGCCGTGGCGACATGCCTGGATCATTGCTGCCTGTGCCATGGGCGGCTATACCTTCCTGATGTTTTTCTACCACCCCATTCCGCAGCTAGGTCATATCAGCAGTGACGGCCCTTTAAGCCTGCACGTGCTGGGCATGTGGCTCAATTTTGGCCTGTCGGCAGGGCTCGTGACTTTTTTCATCTACAAGATGGCCCATGCCCTACGCAGCCGCGACAAGGCACTGTCACGCACCCGGGAAGCCGCGCTACGCAACGAGCAGGTGCTGGCAGTGGCCACTCAGGCCGCTGGCACCGCCCATGAGCTGGGCACGCCGCTGTCGACCATGGCCGTGCTGTTGAAGGAGATGCAGACCGATGTAGCGCAAGGCTCTGCGCTCGCCGATGACATCGCACTGCTGCGTCAGCAGGTGGATATCTGCAAATCCCGGCTGCAGCACCTGGTCAACAACGCCGACCGACGCCGCATGGCCGAACCGGAAATCCTCGATGCCGAGATATGGCTGGCCGGCGTGGTTCAGCGCTGGCTGGTGATTCGTCCTGACGTCAACCACCATTTCGACGTGGCCGAGCGGCGGGGACGGCCGTGGATTGCCGTGGACGCCACCCTCGATCAGGCGCTCACCAACCTGCTCAACAACGCCGCCGACGCCAACCCCGAGCACATCGCCATTCGCCTGGATTGGCACGAGGAAAGCGTCGTGATCGATATCCGCGACCATGGCCCCGGTATCGCCATGTCGATTGCCGACCAGCTGGGCGACACCTTCGTGTCGACCAAGAGCAAGGGAATGGGCATCGGGCTTTTTTTGACGCACGCCACGATCAATCGGTTTGGTGGCGGTGTCAGCCTGTATAATCACCCGGAAGGGGGAACACTGACGGAAGTGACGCTGCCACGCTGCTCCGCACCGGGCTAGCCTGCCATCAGTGCCAAGTCAGACCATCGAGGATGCCATGCAGAACCAAGACCAGCGCCTGTTGATCGTGGATGATGATGAAATGTTCTGTCACGTACTGAGCCGCGCGTTGACGCGCCGTGGCTTCGAGGTGATGGTGGCCCATGACGCCGACCAAGCCATGGCGACCGCCGCGCAGTTCCTGCCCACCATGGCCACACTGGATTTGAAGCTCGAGCACAGCTCGGGGCTCAAACTGCTGCCCGAGCTGCTCAACACCGTGCCGGGCTGCCGTATCGTCGTACTCACCGGCTACTCCAGCATTGCCACCGCCGTCGAAGCCATCAAGCTGGGAGCCATCAACTACTTGTGCAAACCCGCCGACGCCGATGACGTCATGGCGGCCTTCGAGCACCCGGAAGCCGACCCCAACGTGGAGCTGGCCGACAACCCGCCCTCGATCAACCGCATTACCTGGGAACACATCCAGAAAGTGCTACAGGAGCACGATGGCAACATTTCGGCCACGGCAAGAGCCCTTGGCATGCATCGCCGGACGCTTCAGCGCAAGCTGCAGAAGCGCCCGGTACGCCGTTAGTGGGCGGTCCAGCCCAGGTCGATGTTCCAGCTGGCACCGGTCACTGCGCCCGCAGCATCCGACGCCAGATAGGCGACTAGCTGGGCCACTTCGGAAGGCTCGATCAGGCGTTTTACCGCTGCGTTTTTCAGCATGATCTTCTCGATCACTTCCTGCTCACCCATATTATTGAGCTTTGCCTGGTCGGCAATCTGATTGTCGACCAGCGGCGTCTTGACGTAGGCCGGACAAATGGCATTGGCCGTGATGCCCTGCTCACCCCCTTCGAGGGCCGCCGTCTTGGTCAGACCGATCATGCCGTGCTTGGCACTGATGTAGGCGGCCTTGCCGGGTGACGCCACCTGAGCATGGATAGAGGCGATATTGATGACTCGCCCCCACCCTTTCTGACGCATGTGCGGCCAGGCCGCCTGAGTCAGCAGGAAAGGCGCGGTGAGCATCAGGTCGATGATTTGCCGCCACTTCTCCTCTGGAAAAGACTCGATGGCCGCCACGTGCTGAATACCGGCATTGTTCACCAGGATATCCACGCCACCAAAGCGCTTCACGGCGTCGGCAATGGCACCACGGCAGGCGTCCGGGTCGGTCAAATCGGCCTTGTAGAACGCCGCACCGGCCTGATCGGCCACCTCCTGACCTGCCTCATTGAAATCCACTGCCAAGACCTGGTGACCCTGCTCGCAAAAATGCTGGACCACGGCGGCACCAATACCGCTGCTGGTACCGGTGACGACTGCAACACGGGGCGTTGACGCTTTATCTGCTGACATGCAGGCTTCCTTTTATCGAATCGACTGAAATGAAGGTATAAACGCTTAAAATTATAGGTGCAGTCTCGGGCTTCTGCCTTCTACCGAGTAAACTCAGAGAGTAGCAGGTGACATCAACTGCTCCATCATGCGCTGGGCAAGCCGAGACGCCTCTTGCAGGCTCTCCAGCTCGCTCAGGTCGTTCAGAATGCATCGCTGATAGAATTCGATACCGTTCGGCAAGCGCTCGAGCGTCATCCGATAACGGCCAGACGGCAAGGACACCACCAGGCTCTCTTCCAGGGGGGCCGACAGCGTTGCCTGCTCAGGCACCACCAGCATCCATAATGCACACGGGGTAATCAGCGCACCGACCAGGGTGCTGGCGCCGTTGATTCGCACCTCGCCGTATTGAAAACACAGCGCATCGACGCTCAATCGAGGGTTGTAGTGCGCCTCCTTTTTCAGCGCCGCTAACGATGCGTCTCGGTAGCTGTTCGCCAACTCGGCCAGATAGCCATAGTCCTGGGCCTGCAAGGCTTGCATGAGAGTACTCCTGTGAACGCTCGGTGTTGCTGGCCCCCATTGTAGGGCTTTATGGAGAGCGTAGCGTCCTGCTATTGGCGAAACACCTCGGGCTACGCCACAATGGGGTACTACTGTACAAGCCATACCTTATTCAACGGAGTCATTGCCATGTTCGTGGTTATTTTTGGGCGTATGTCCTGCCCCTTCTGTGTACGCGCCAAACAGCTTGCCGAGCATCTGGAAAACAGTGGCAAGATCGAAGGCTATCGCTACGTCGACATGCCCTCCGAAGGCGTTACCAAGGAAGATATTGCCAAAACGGCTGGCAAGCCCATCCACACCGTGCCGCAAGTCTTCATCGACCAGCAGCACGTGGGCGGGTACACCGAGTTCGACCAGCTCGTTCGCGACAACCAGCTGCTCGCCTCCTGACCCTGCCTGATCATCCGGCGTTAAAACCTTCATCGATTCGCGTTGAAGCTGCCACGACGCACTTGCCTATACTGAGCTTTTGATAACCGTGTTCGTTTTACCCAAGCCAGTAGGCGGCGAGGAATCCCGATGCAGCGCGAGGAGTTTTTACAACAGCTTTGGCTGGACTATATCCATAATCATCCGGATATCGGTGCACTCAGGCTATGGCCCATCAGCACCAGCGCAGAATACCTGACGCTGGTAACACTCAACCATGGCCCTTTCGCTACCAGTGCGCTTAGCGCCCCCTTGGCCAGAATGGGCTATCGTTCCGTCGGCCACTACGCCATGGCTGACAAAGGGTTACTGATTCACCTGCTGGCACCCAACGATGACAGTAGCTGGCTGGTGCTGGCGGAGCTGCAGGTCGGGGCGCTCTCCAGAACACCCAGAGAAGCCCTGACCGCTCTGATACAGCAGAGCCACCCCGCCGACTGCAAGGGCCACAACCTGCTGTGCCGAGGGCGTCCGTGGCCCATGCCAAGCTGGGCACTCTATCAACAGCTGTATACGGCACACCCATTGGCTGCCTGGCTGGCCGTCATGGGACCACGCCTGCATCATGCCGGATTCGATTGCGCCACGCTGGATGCCTCGCTGGACGCACTGGGCCTACAGCTGGAACACGTCGGGCTGCATGCCCTCGATAGCCAACAAAACGGGGTATTTTCGGTGTCCAGCCTGCTGGATCATCGCTTCTATCCCGCCATGCCGCAGAAAATCGTCTTCAGCGAAGGCGATGAGCACCGCCTTTGCCTCGGGGGGCTTTCACTGACACAACGCCACGTGGAAGATGATCACAAACGGCTAGCGGAAATTCTGCTACCGTTCCATACCCGCTGCGAAATGGCGTGAGTCGCGTTGACCCACGCCACCCACGTCATGCGTCGAAGGTCATTTCTGGCACATGGTCGGGGACGATCAGCTTGCCCGCGGTCTTTTCGACGATCTCCTCCACGCTGACCCCAGGCGCACGCTCCTTGAGAATGAACGCGCCGTCCTTGATTTCAAGATAAGCCAGGTCAGTCAGCACTCGATTGATGCAGCCAGCCCCGGTCAGCGGCAGCGAGCATTTTTCCAGTAGCTTGGACTCACCATGCTTGGAAGCGTGAGTCATGGTGCAGATGATGTTCTCTGCGCCCGCCACCAGATCCATGGCGCCGCCCATGCCCTTGATGAGCTTGCCGGGAATCATCCAGGACGCAATATTGCCCTCCTGGTCCACTTCGAAAGCGCCGAGCACGGTCAAGTCCACATGCCCACCACGAATCATGGCGAAGGATTCGGCTGACGAGAAAATGGCCGCGCCGGGACGCGCCGTCACGGTCTGCTTGCCCGCATTGATCATGTCAGGGTCGACTTCTTCCTCGGTAGGAAAGCGCCCCATGCCCAGCAGGCCATTTTCAGACTGCAGCATGACATCCATGCCGTCGGGGATATAGTTGGCCACCAGCGTGGGAATGCCGATTCCCAGATTCACATAGAACCCGTCCTGGAGTTCACGAGCCACTCGCTGTGCCATTTGTTCGCGTGTCAAAGCCATGGTGCCACCTCTTGTCGTTGAGCAGTAATGGAAAATAGGCAAACTGATTAGCTGCGCACGGTGCGCTGCTCGATACGTTTCTCGAACGTGCCCTGAATGATGCGATCCACATAAATGCCGGGAGTATGGATCTGACTGGGCTCCAGTTCGCCTGGCTCAACGATCTCCTCTACTTCTACCACGGTAATCTTGCCAGCAGTAGCGGCCATGGGGTTGAAGTTCTGGGCGGTGTGGCGGTACATGACGTTGCCGTAACGATCGGCTTTCCACCCTTTGACGATGGCGAAGTCACCCTTGATGGCCTCTTCGAGGATATAGTGACGACCGTCGAACTCACGCACTTCCTTGCCTTCACCAATCGGCGTGCCGTACCCGGTGGCCGTGAAGAACGCCGGGATACCTGCGCCAGCTGCGCGCATCTTTTCCGCCAACGTCCCCTGCGGCGTCAGCACCACTTCGATTTCATCATTCAGCATCTGCCGCTCGAACAGCGCGTTCTCGCCTACATAAGAGGCAATAATCTTGCTGATCTGGCGGTCTTCGAGCAGGATGCCCAGCCCAAAACCGTCGACACCGCAGTTATTGGACACCACGGTCAGGTCGCTGACCCCACGGCGCTTGATTTCAGCAATCAGGTTTTCGGGAATGCCACACAGGCCAAAGCCACCTGCAATCACGGTCATGCCGCTTTCCAGGCCTTCCATCGCTTCTTCATAGGAAGATACACGCTTGTCGAATCCTGCCATTGTGTTGCCTCACGTGGTTGGTAAAACGTTATCGGATATTGTTCGTTACGTGGTTGCTGACCAGTCTGGCACAAAAGCTGCGCGCTGGATGCAGTTGCTTCGATAGAGTCAGTGTTGTGCTTGATGATATATTTGTTAAGTTTGTTTTTCTTATCAATTTATTTTAATAACTTATAAAGAGTCCTCATGACCGTCAAGCAGCTCAGGGCCTTTCTGGCCGTGGCCCAAACACTCAGCTTTACCCAGGCATGCGAACGCCTGCATCTTTCCCAACCCGCACTTAGCCTGGCCATCAAGGGGCTCGAAGACTCACTGGGCGGCAAGCTGCTGATTCGCAGCACG
This sequence comes from Halomonas sp. 141, assembly GCF_002810305.1. NCBI lineage: Bacteria > Pseudomonadati > Pseudomonadota > Gammaproteobacteria > Oceanospirillales > Halomonadaceae > Halomonas > Halomonas sp. 141. Next base: position 151,627 of record NZ_PINZ01000001.1, on the reverse strand, counting down.
CGTAGCGTTCGCCTCACCCCCGAGGGCGAGTCACTGTTTCCGTTGGCCAAGCACCTGCTGGCCCAGTGGGACAATACCGAAGAGCGCTTGCGCCAGCGCTTCACGCTACAGCTGGGCCGCCTGAGCGTGGCCGCCATGCCCTCATTTGCTTGTAATCTGCTACCCGGCGCGCTGGTCAAGTTTCGCCAGCGCTATCCCAAAATCAACGTCACCGTGCACGATGTCATCAATGAGGAAGTCATGGACATGGTGCGCTCCAGGCAGGTCGAGCTGGGCATCGCGTTCGCCCCCGAGGGCGCTGGCAGCTTGAGCTTTACGCCACTCTTCGAAGATCAGTTCGTGGCTGTCGTCCCTCCCGGCTCCCCGCTGGCCCACCGGCACAGCCTGAACTGGCAAGCGCTGCTGCGCCACGACATGATCACACTGCAACGCCCCTCCATGGTAAGACGCTTGCTGGAGCAGGAGTTGGCAAGGCAAGGTATCGAGCTTCCCGTGGCTTTCGAAAGCCATCAGCTCTCGACCGTAGGGCGCATGGTCGCTGCGGGGCTAGGCGTCAGCGCCGTGCCCTCCATGTGCATTCAACAAATGGACGAGCTAGGCGCCCACTGCCTGCCGCTGACCGAGCCCGGCATTGCCTGTCGAGTGGGCATATTGACTCACCAGGAGCTCTCGGTGGCCGCCCATGCGTTACGTAACGTACTCATCGAAAACATTAAAACTCCCGGACTGGCGCGCCACTGATCACGCCACGCACGGCAAAGTTATGCTGGGCAGTCTGCGCTTGTTCCATTAGCATTTGTCCCTACAGGCGCAGAGTGCTCCTGGCGCGCCTTCCCTCAGGGAGCCCTGGCAGCCGCTCTGTGCGTAGCATCAGTAGATCGAGGACCGCGGTATGCCAATCATCAAAGGGGCTGTCAGCATCTTGCTGCTGACGCTGAACACACTGGTTTGGGGTGTGCCCCTGATTATTTTGACGCTGCTCAAGGTCATCACTCCCGGCCGTAAAGCTAAGGAGTGGCTGCTGAAAGGACTGTGCGCGGTGGCCTTGAACTGGATCGGCGTGAACCTCTGGTGGATGCGCCTGTGGTTGAAGCCTCAGGTGTCCATTCAGGTGCCTGACAACCTAACGCCTGAGCAGTGGTGGCTGGTCATCTCCAATCACCGCAGCTGGACCGATATTTTCATTCTGTTCATGGCGCTGCACCGCCGCATCCCAATGCCGCGCTTTTTTCTCAAGCATCAGCTGATCTGGATTCCGATTGTCGGACTGGCCTTTTGGGCACTGGAATTCCCCTTCATGCGACGTTTTACCCGCGAGCAGATTGCCAGAAACCCAAAGCTGGCCACGATCGACAGAGAATCCACCGAGCGAACTTGCCGCCGCGCACGGCACGCCCCCATTTCGATATTCAACTTTGTGGAAGGCACTCGTTTCACGCCGCTCAAGCGTGACGCTCAGCAGAGCCCTTACCGTCATCTGTTACGCCCCAAGGCGGGCGGCGTCGGACAAGTACTTAGCCTGCTGGGCAACCAATTGGATGGTATCCTTGATGTCACCATCAGCTATGCCAATCCGACGCCAACCTTCATGGGCTTTCTGTGTGGCAAAGAAGCCCCCATTACCCTCGAAGCCCGGCAGATTGCCATCCCGGAGTGGATGCAGGATGCCAACTACCACGAAGATTCGCAGCACAAGGAACGCTTCCACGCATGGATCAATTCACTGTGGCAGGAAAAAGACGCGCTGCTGGACACTCTCAGCGATCACGACTAGGGCTTTGGCTGAGCGCTTGCCTGGTTGTCAGCCTGCTGGCGGGCTGTGCCAGCTCGACACCGGCGACCAGCCAACGCACTTCGGAAAGCAGCAGTGCCAGCGCATTGAGCGGTGGCTGGATCGAGGTAGGCCGAGGAGACACCTTGGGGCAGTTGGCAGCTCGCGCCAATGTGCCCATCGAGCGTCTGGAGCGTTTCAATCCGGGCGTCAATGCTCAGCGCCTGAACGTCGGCCAACGGCTGTTGATTCCCACCCAGCAGGAGCGCGCACCCTCAGGCGGGCCTTACCGCTATCAGGTACGCGCGGGTGATACCTACTCTGGCATTGCACGCCATTTCGGCACGACCACAGGCAGGATACAAAGCGCCAACCCTGGCACCCCCGCCACCGCACTGCGGGTGGGCCAGATCATCAGCGTACCCTTGAGTGGCAGCGGCAGAGCCGTCGCAGCCAGCAGTGGCGGGTCGAGCAGCTCATCGGCAGCACCCGCGACGCCTGCGGCAACGCCCAGCGCCAGCCTGCCCGCGTCGGCACGCCGCTGGCCCTGGCCGCTGGAAGATTACCGGGTCGTGAGGCGCTTTGGTGCCGATAGCCGTGGCACGCTACAGCCGATGTTGCTGGCCACCCAGGCCGGTGCCAAGGCCAAGGCCGTGGCGCCTGGAGAAGTGCGCTTTGCCGATGGCATGCGCCAGCTGGGTGAGGTGGTGATCGTGCATCATGCAGACAACCTGCAAAGCGTATATGCGCTATGCGAGCGACTGCTGGTCAACGTTGGCCAGCAGGTGAGCGCTGGCGATGCCCTGTGCGAAGTTGGCCAAAGCGCCTCAACGCAGCGCTATGACCTGCTCTTCGACCTGCGCCAGGGCGGCAAGCCCATCGACCCGCGACAGGTGTTGAGATAGAAGGTACTGAGGTAGAAGGTATCGAGCAAGCCCCCGCTTTGGGGGCTTGCACAGAAGTACCTCACCCTCGATAGTAGCCAGGCTCCACGAAAGGCATTGGCGTAACGGTCATGGGCAGCGACTTACCCCGAACCAGCGCAAACACCGTCTTGCCCGGCGCTTCCCATTGCCGTTCCACGTAGCCCATGGCCACGGGCTTACCGACGCTGGGGCCAAACCCGCCGGAGGTTACCTGACCGATCTCCTGGCCTGACTCATCCACCAGCGTGACGCCTTCACGTACCGGGGCACGCCCTTCCCCCACCAGACCGACCCGCTTGCGGGTATGATCCTTGGCATCCACCTGATGCAGAATGATATCCGCCCCCGGGAAACCTGCCGGGCGCTCTCCCCCATGGCGGCGCGGCTTGCCGATGGCCCAGATCAAGCTGGCCTCTACCGGCGTGGTGGTCATGTCCATGTCGTGGCCGTAAAGGCACAGTCCCGCCTCAAGACGCAGGGAATCCCGCGCCCCCAGGCCAATCGCTTCCACTTCCGGTTCGGCGAGTAGCGCTTCGGCCAACGCCTGGCTCGCTTCTGCGGCCACGGAAATCTCGAAGCCATCCTCTCCGGTATAACCGCTGCGGCTTATCCACACCTCGTGACCGACCAGGCTGAAACGACCATGCTGCATGAACGTCATGTCACAGGCCGCGGGGCACAGGCGCTGCATGACATCACGCGCCTGGGGCCCTTGCAGCGCCAGCAAACCTCGGTCCAGCACGTCGATCTGGTGAGTAGAACCCAGGTTGGTGCGTAGATGAGCAATATCCTGATCCTTGCAGGCCGCATTGACCACCAGATAGAAGTGATCTCCAGCGTTCACCACCATCAGGTCATCGATGATTCCGCCCTCGGTCCCGGTAAACAGGCCATAGCGCTGCTGGCCAATCTTCAGCCCCACCAGATCGGCGGGAATCAATGTCTCCAGCGCTTCTGCCACATCGTCGCCGGACACCAGAATCTGCCCCATGTGCGACACGTCAAACAGACCGCACTGCTGGCGCGTATGCTCGTGCTCCTTTTTCACACCCAACGGGTACTGCACGGGCATCTCATAGCCCGCAAAGGGCACCATTTTCGCGCCTAACTGAGTGTGCAGTGCATGCAGCGGCGTACGTTTAAGTTCGGTCATGGGCTTCCTCAATGGTCAAAAGAGAAACGGGAAGCCTTAAAGGCTTCCCGGCTCTGGTGGATCTTATCTTCCCGCCTGTGAAAGGCGCTTATTTATCGTGATCCAGGGCTTCACCCGGCAGGATGTCCTTACCCGCAAAATAATCCCGAGTGAGTTTAAACACAACCGGCGACAGCAGCGCCAGCGCAATCAGGTTGGGAATGGCCATCATCGCGTTGAAGGTATCGGCCATCAGCCAGATGAAGCCCAGTTGCGCGATGGCTCCCAGCGGGATGGCCAAAACGAAAAGCACGCGGTACAGCATGATGGAGCGCGTGCCAAACAGGAACTGGCAGCACTTCTCGCCGTAGAACGACCAGCCCAGAATGGTGGTAAAGGCAAAGATGGCCAGCGCCACGGCCACGATCTGATTACCAAAGCCCGGCAAGGCCGCATCGAAGGAGAGCGCGGTCAGAGAGGCCCCTGCTTCGCCATCGATCCACACCGTCGAGGTCAGAATGACCAGCGCGGTGATGGTACATACGATGATCGTGTCGATGAACGTGCCCAGCATGGCGATCAAGCCCTGACGAACCGGGTTGCGGGTCTGCGCTGCCGCATGGGCGATGGGCGCGCTGCCGAGGCCCGCTTCGTTGGAGAAGATACCCCGGGCCACGCCAAAACGAATGGCCGCCATGACGGCAGCACCGGCAAAGCCACCGGCAGCGGCAATCGGGTTGAAGGCGTAGTAGAAGATCAGCCTAAAGGCCTCGCCAATTTGCCCCGCGTTGACGATCAGCACCAGCAGCCCAGCCAGTACATAGGCAACCCCCATGATGGGCACCAGCTTACCGGCCACCTTGGCAATACGCTTGATACCACCGAGAATCACCGCCCCGGCCAGCACCATGATGATCACCCCCGTCAGCCAATGGGGAACGCCAAAGGTGGCATCCATGGCATCCGCCACCGAGTTGGACTGTACGGTATTACCGATACCAAAGGCGGCCACGGCGCCAAAGAATGAAAACAGACCACCCAGCCATAGCCACTTCTTGCCCAGGCCGTTCTTGATGTAGAACATCGGCCCACCGATGTGGTTGCCCGTGCTGTCGGTTTCACGGTAACGCACCGCCAGAACCGCCTCGGCAAATTTCGTTGCCATGCCCACTAACGCGGTGATCCACATCCAGAACACAGCACCTGGCCCGCCCAGCGCGATGGCCGTGGCGACACCGGCAATGTTGCCCGTGCCAATCGTCGCGGACAGCGCCGTCATCAAGGCGTTGAACGGCGAAATTTCCCCATCACTGCTGGCTTTCGATGCGCTCTTGTCAGCAGGTTTTACATCGCGGCCTTGCCACATTAGCTTGAAACCCATGCCGAGCTTGCGTATCGGCATCAGTTTCAAGCCAATTTGCAGGTAGATACCCACCCCCAGCAGCAGCACCAGCATCAACGGCCCCCACACCACGCCGTTAATGGCCCCTAATAGGTTCGTTAACATTTCCACACGACTCTCCTTAACCGAAGGATTAGCAAGTTTATTATAAAGGTCCGGTCACGCTTTCCCCATGACGCTCAGGGAAGAAGCTCCTGCGCCTGCCTACCATAGCGTCTACTGCACGCTAAAAAACGCAAGATTGGCATGTTTTATACCATCTTACTGGTGAACATCCATGGTCATGTCGCCAAACGGCAGAGAAAGCCTCTTTTTTTGGAAAATCAAACGCGCGTCGCCCTAAAGTGAATAGCGTCCAATTTTTTCTCTTTTTGCCACTGATGAGAAACTTGTTTCCAATTGGAAACAAGGTACCATACGCACATGGCACACTAGACAACCCGTGCCCAACAGTCGCCAAGCTGACCGACAGACGCTAGTATGCTGTCGTTCACTCCACTGTTTAACAAGGGAACCTTCATGAGCAATCTTCCAGCTAATTTGCGCTACGCTGCCAGCCACGAATGGGTACTGGATCATCAGGACGGCACCGTTACCATCGGCATCACCGACCACGCCCAGCAAGCGCTGGGCGATGTGGTCTTCGTCGAGCTGCCGGAGGTCGGTCAGAGCCTCAGCAAGGGCAAGGAGTTTGGCGTGATCGAATCGGTCAAGGCTGCTTCTGATCTCTACTCGCCGGTGGATGGCGAAGTGATCGAGGTCAATGAAGCGCTGGAAGATGCGCCTGAAACGGTCAATGAAGCCCCTTACGAAGGCGGCTGGATCATGAAGGTGCGCGTCGAAGGCCAGGCCCTCGAAGGCCTGCTGGACGCCGATGCCTATCAGGCGTCGCTCAGCGCCGACGATTGATAAGCTTTACCCGAACGCCTGCCTCCGTGCAGGCGTTCACGTTAACACCCTGATGCATCATGCGGCCGCCTACCCCTTGGCGGGTTGGACACGCTGCACCGTAGCCACGCTGAACCGGCTGCCCTGAGACCCACGGTTTACTCATCACGTTCGGAACCTTCCCATGCCTTTTGAAACACGCCGTTTGGCCGAACTGGCCGACCACGATGCTTTTATCAAACGCCATAACGGGCCTAGCCCCGACGATGTCGCCACCATGCTAAAAGCGCTCGATTTGCAGCACATGGAAGATCTGATCGAGCAGACCGTGCCAAGCGACATTCGCTTGGGCCGCGAACTGGCACTGGACGCCCCCCGTAGTGAAGCAGAAGCCCTGGATTACCTGAGCCAGCTGGCACGCCAGAACCGCGTGGCCAAAAGCTACATTGGCCAAGGTTATTACAATACCCACATGCCCGCCGTGATTCAGCGCAACGTGCTGGAAAACCCCGGCTGGTATACCGCCTACACGCCTTACCAGCCCGAAATTTCTCAAGGGCGCCTGGAAGGTCTGCTGAATTTCCAGCAGGTGGTCATGGATCTCACCGGGATGGAGCTTGCCAACGCCTCCCTGCTCGATGAGGCCACCGCCGCCGCCGAGGCCATGGCACTGTGCAAGCGCGGCAACAAGAAGAGCAAGTCCAACACCTTTTTCGTGGCTGAAGACGTCTTCCCGCAAACCCTGGACGTCATCAAGACCCGCGCGGAATTCTTTGGCTTCGAACTGAAGATTGCACCGGCGGAGCAACTGGCAGACGAGGAGGTGTTCGGCGCGCTGGTTCAGTACCCGTCCGCCAGCGGCAACATCACCGACCTCGCGCCGCTGCTCGCCAAGGCCCAGGAAAAGGGCGTCATGACCTGTGTCGCCACGGATCTGCTGAGCCTGGTACTGCTGAAAGAGCCCGGTATTTTGGGTGCCGACATCGTGGTGGGCAGCTCGCAGCGCTTTGGCGTACCCATGGGCTTCGGTGGCCCCCACGCGGCGTTTTTTGCCACCTCCGACAAGCTCAAGCGCTCCATTCCGGGCCGCATCATCGGCGTTTCAAAAGACAGCCGTGGCAAGACCGCGCTGCGCATGGCCATGCAGACCCGCGAACAGCACATTCGTCGCGAGAAGGCCACCTCCAACATCTGTACCGCCCAGGCGCTGCTGGCCAACATTGCCGGTTTCTATGCCACTTATCACGGTGCCGAGGGGCTGCGCAAAATTGCTGGCCGCGTTCACCGTCTGACCACCCTGCTGGCCACCGGCCTGCAACAGGCGGGTGTGCAGCTGGCCAACGATAGCTGGTTCGATACGCTGCGCCTTACCCAGGTCGATGCTGGCAAGATCCATGGCCGCGCCATGACCCATGACATCAACCTGCACTATTTCGCCAATGGCGATGTCGGCATCAGCCTCGACGAAACCACGACGGCCCATGACGTCGCGACCCTGTTCGATGTGCTGCTCGGCGATGAGCACGGTCTTTCCGTCGCCGCCCTCGACGAGCAAGTGGTGGAAGGCAAGCTGGCAGGCATTCCGGCCGAGTACCAGCGGGAAAGCGACTTCCTGAGCCATCCAACGTTCACGCGCTACCGCAGCGAAACCGAAATGCTGCGCTACCTGAAACGCCTGGAGAACAAGGACCTCTCACTGGCCCATGCCATGATTCCGCTGGGCTCATGCACCATGAAGCTCAACGCCACCAGCGAGATGATTCCGGTCTCCTGGCCTGCCTTCGCGCACCTGCACCCCTTCGCACCTCGCGACCAGGTGGCGGGCTATCATCAGATGATCGACGAGCTGGCCGCTTTCCTGGTGGAAGTGACCGGCTATGATCATATCTCCATGCAGCCCAACTCTGGTGCTCAGGGCGAATATGCCGGCCTGCTGGCCATTCGCCGCTACCAGGCCGCCCAAGGGGAAGCCCACCGGGATGTGTGCCTGATTCCCAGCTCTGCCCACGGCACCAACCCGGCATCTGCCGCCATGCTGAGCATGGAGGTGGTGGTGGTCGAGTGCGACGCCAACGGCAATATCGACCTGGCCGACCTGACCCAGAAGGCCGAGCAGTACAGCGAGCGGCTCTCGGCGGTGATGATCACCTACCCGTCTACCCACGGCGTATTCGAGTCCCACGTTCGTCAGGTGTGTAAGGTGATTCACCAGCACGGTGGCCAGGTCTACGTGGACGGCGCCAACATGAACGCCCAAGTGGGGCTGACACGCCCAGGCGACTTCGGCGGGGATGTATCGCACCTCAACCTGCACAAGACCTTCTGCATTCCTCACGGGGGTGGCGGTCCGGGCATGGGCCCCATTGGCGTCAAGGCGCATCTGGCTCCTTACGTTTCCAACCACGTGGTCACGCCCATCGATGGCGTACAGCCCGGTGGCGCAGTATCTGCTGCCGCCTTTGGCAGCGCCTCGATCCTGCCCATCTCCTGGGCGTACATCAAAATGATGGGGGCGCGGGGGCTACGCGAGGCAACGGAGATCGCCATTCTCAACGCCAACTACATCGCCAAACGGCTGGCGCCGTCCTACCCGATTCTCTATCGCGGTCAGAACGGCTATGTGGCCCACGAGTGCATCATCGACATCCGCCCGCTCAAGAGCGCCTCGGGTATCAGTGAAGAAGATATCGCCAAGCGACTGATGGACTATGGCTTCCATGCGCCGACCATGTCGTTCCCGGTGCCCGGCACGCTGATGATCGAGCCTACCGAGTCCGAATCACTCTACGAGATCGACCGCTTCTGCGACGCGATGATTGCCATTCGTGAAGAGATCGCGCGCGTCGAGAATGGAGAGTGGCCGCTGGACAACAACCCGCTGGTCAATGCGCCGCATACCCAGGCCGACGTCATGGACAGCGACTGGCAGCGCCCCTATGACCGCCAGCTAGGGGCTTTCCCCAGCGAAGCCGTCGCCGCCGCCAAGTACTGGCCGTCGGTCAACCGAGTGGATAACGTCTTTGGTGATCGCCAACTGGTGTGCTCGTGCCCCAGCATTGACGAATACCGCCGCTAGGCAAGCCCCCCTCACACGCCTCTGGGGCCCTGTTCAGGGTTCCAGAGGCGTCGTTTCTTGTAGCCGCTGGTCATAGAAGCCCTTGAGCAGCTTCTCGTAACGCTTGGGCAACACGGAATCCTTGCGCCGCAGCAGATAGAGCACTTCGTGAATGACCTGCGACAGTGGCAGCGGCTTCACCTGGCGCTGCCAGGGAGAAGTTTCCAATACCAGCCGTGACACGACGGTAAAGCCGAGCCCCCGGGCCACGGCGTCCAGCACCATGCTGACTTCGTTGGTAAACCCCTGATGGCGAAAATGCGTCATGGAGCGAAACTCGTCGGGGAAGTTGGCCCGTAGCAGCGCGTTGGCGTGATTGATGCCATCGTAGTAATTGATGAAGCCCAACCCCATCAGTTCGGCCAGGGTACTGCCCGCGAAGTCGGCGGGTACCACCAGGCACAGGGGCTCCTTGTGCCAGACGGTGCAAGCAAGCTCGGTATGATTGAGCTGCTCGGTGACGATGCCGATATCGTAACGCCCTTCCAACAGGTCGTTGACGATTTCATGATTGAAGGCAAAGCTGTAGTTGACGGTCAGGCTGGGGTGCATCTGCTGCTGCCCCAGGATGTAGGGGTAGAACATCAGCCCGACGCTGCCAGGAGAGGCAATGCGGCACTCGCCGCTATCCAGCGAATCATCGTCCAGCCCATGCCTGAACTGCTCATGTTCGGCGAACAGCTTCAACGCATAGTCGTAAGCGCGACGACCAGACTCGGTCAGCGTGAAACTGCGCCCGTGACGCTCGATCAGCGCTTTATCCAGATAGGTTTCCAGCTTTCTGACATGCTGGCTGACGCCTGGCTGCGTCATTTCAAGGCGTCGTGCGGTGCGCGTGAAACTGCCCGTCTCCACCAGCGTGATAAAGGTACGAAAGTATTGAGCGTTGAACATGGATTCCCGGCAACTTCATCATTAACGGTCACTGTCACAGTGAGGATCATTAGGGCGCCTAACGCGGATGCCTGCCAGCGCCAAGCCTCTAGCCTAGCATAAAATGCACCCGCCTCGGCCATGGCACCCCCGAGGCGCAGCAAGGCTGCTGAACGTGAATGAGCGGCATGCTAGTATGCCGGTTGGTCATGATCATACTCAGGGATAGTCCATACAATGACGCAACCTTCAGCACCCCGCGCCACCATTTCCAGCATCATTTCTCCCGAAGGCAGCCTGGAAGTACTGTCTCAGCATGAGGTCAATCGCCTCAAGAGCACCTCGAAAAGCGGGTTGCATGACTTGTTGCGCCGCTGCGCCCTCGCCGTGCTCAACTGCGGCAGCCCTACCGATGACAGCCTGGCCCTTCTCGAAGCCTACAAGGATTTCGACATCGAAGTGCTGCAGCAGGATCGCGGCATACGCCTGAAGCTCACCAACGCGCCAGCGGAAGCCTTCGTTGACGGACGCATGATACGCGGCATTCGTGAGCACCTGTCGTCAATCATCCGCGACATCGTCTACGTCTATAACGAGATCCAGCATCATAATCGCTTCGATCTCAGCACGGGCGAAGGCACCACCAATGCCGTGTTTCACATTCTGCGCAAGGCGGGCACGCTGAAGCCGGGCCGCGACCCGAGCCTGGTAGTGTGCTGGGGCGGCCACTCGATCTCCCGTGAAGAGTACGAATACACCAAGGACGTCGGCTATCACCTGGGTCTTCGCGATCTGGACATTTGCACCGGCTGCGGCCCGGGGGCCATGAAAGGCCCCATGAAAGGTGCCAACGTCGCGCATGCCAAGCAGCGCCGCAAGGAAGGCCGCTACCTGGGCATTTCCGAGCCTGGCATCATCGCTGCTGAAGCTCCCAACCCGATCGTCAATGAGCTGGTGGTGATGCCGGACATCGAAAAGCGCCTGGAAGCCTTCGTGCGCCTGGGCCATGGCATCATCGTGTTCCCCGGTGGCGTGGGTACCGCCGAAGAGATCCTTTACCTGCTGGGCATTCTATTGCACCCCGGCAACCAGGACATTCCCTTCCCGCTGATCTTCACCGGCCCCGCCAGCTCCGCCGCCTACTTCGAGAAGATCGACGAGTTTCTGGTCTACACCCTGGGTGAAGAGATCCGCCGCTTCTACACCATCATCACCGGGGACCCGGCGGCCGTGGCGCGCAAGATGCGCGATGGCATCCACCAGGTCAGCGAGTTCCGCCGCCAGCACCAGGATGCGTTCTACTACAACTGGCGCCTGACCATTGCCCGCGAGTTCCAGGCACCCTTCGAGCCTACCCACGAAGCCATGCGCAGCCTGGCGCTGCACCGCCAGCAGCCCACCCACGAGCTGGCAGCCAACCTGCGCCGCGCTTTTTCGGGCATCGTGGCAGGTAACGTGAAAGAGCCGGGCATTCGGGCCATCGAGGCCCACGGGCCTTTCGAACTGACCGCAGAGCCCGAGCTGATGCAGCGGCTGGACGACCTGCTCGGCTCTTTCGTGGCCCAGGGCCGCATGAAACTGGACGGACAGCCCTACACGCCCTGCTATGTGCTCAAGTAATCCCATGTGCTCAAGCAAGCCCATGTACTCAAGTCATCTGAGTAACGCCGCATGATCGTTGCCTTTCTGACGCTGATGGCCGCGGGAATCATCAAGGGCGCCATCGGCTCTGGCGTACCGGTCATCGTCATTCCCGTGCTGACCATGCTGTACGACGTCAAGCTGGCCATTGCCGTGCTGGTGGCCCCGAACCTGTTCAGCAATGCCCTGCAGGTCTGGCAGTACCGCCACCATCTGCTGCCGCATCGCTTTCTGCTCTGGTTCGGCCTCTCCGGTGGGCTGGGCATCGTGATCGGCACCTGGGGGCTGGTGGTACTGTCGCCCACGCTGCTGTCGCTGGGCGTGGCGGCGGCCATCGTGCTCTACCTGGCCATCAAGCTGGCCAACCGCAGCTTCACACTGCCTTTCCCACTGGCGCAGCGCATCGTGTTGCCGGTGGGGCTGGTGGCAGGTGTGCTGCAAGGCGCGGCGGGCATGTCCGCCCCGGCGTCGGTGACCTTTCTGAACGCGATGCGTCTGGAACGCCCGGTGTTCATCGGCTCGATATCGGTGTTCTTCGTGGCGATCACCCTGGTGCAGATTCCGGCCCTGCTCAGCGCCGGGATTCTCACCTGGGAGCGCTCGCTGTACAGTCTGGCGGCCCTGCTGGTCATTCTGGCGGCCATGCCGCTGGGCGCCCGACTGGGCAAACGCCTGCCCCATCGCTGGTTCGACAGGCTCATCATGTGCCTGCTGGCCACGATTGCCGTCAAGATCGTCGTGGATGCATTGATGGCCTGAGGCTATACTGACGGCTGTCCGTTGCCGGGCTGCGCTCGGCATCAGGTACTTATTACCTCTTACTTCAGCACCAGGGAAAGGAGCGACCCATGGAAATGATCAATCAACTGAGCGATGGCAACGTTTCTGCCGCCTGCCCTTGGCAGGCGGCAATAATCATTTCCTCCGGCGCAGGATACTTTTCTCCACCTCGACCACGCCATACACGGCCATACTTCCCACCAGAATGGCGAGCCAGTGGTGAGCAGAAAGCCCCTCGCTGACCAGCACGAACTGCATGAAGGGTACATAGGTAAACCCCAGTTGCAGCAGCAGGACCAACCCGATGGCAAGCCACACCGGCCGACTGCCAAACACGCCTTCCCAGGTCAGCGTACTGTTGAGCAAGTATCGGCTATTGATCAGGTAAGCGGCACTGCCCGCCACCAGCATGTTGACCGCCCCCGTGCGAGCCAGCGCTTCGCTACCCCCCTGCCCCAGAATCCAGTTGAACATGCCGAATACGCCAATCAGCAGCAGTAGCGATACGAACACCACCCGCCAAAGCAAAAAGAGGTCCAGCAGCGGCGCTTTGGGGTCCCGGGGCGGTCGCTGCATCAGGTCCTTCTCACCGGATTCGAATGCCAGCGCCAGGCCCAGCGTAATGGCCACTACCATGTTCACCCAGAGCGCCTGCAGCGGAGTCACCGGCAGGCTCGTGCCCGCCAGCACGGCCAGCATGATGGCCAGCCCTTGGGCACCGTTGGTAGGCAGGATGAAGGTAATCGTCTTGCGAATGTTGTCGTAAACCTTACGCCCCTCTTCGATGGCGTGGACGATGGTGGCGAAATTGTCATCGGCCAGCACCATTTGCGAGGCATCCTTGGCCGCTTCCGTTCCTTGAATGCCCATGGCGACACCCACATCTGCCCGCTTGAGCGCCGGGCCATCGTTGACCCCATCACCCGTCATGGCACACACGCCTCCACGCGCCTGCATGGCCTTGACCAACCGCAGCTTGTGCTCTGGTGACGCCCGAGCAAACACATCCACCTCCAGAATGATCGCTTCGAGCTGCTCATCCGACATGGCCTCCATTTCACGCCCGGTCAAGGCCCGTTCGGTGTGCTGAAATCCCAACTGGCGGGCAATGGCCAGGGCGGTGGCAGCATGGTCTCCGGTGATCATCACCGGGCGAATACCGGCGCGCTGGCAGCGTTTCACCGCCTCGATGGCCTCTTCACGGGGCGGGTCCAACAGCCCTATCAACCCCAGCAGGCGCAACCCCGACTGCACATGAGGGTGGTCGAGCTCAGCGTCTTCTTCCATTGCCTTCTCGGCAATCGCCAGCACCCGCAAGCCTTTCGAGGACAGCGCTTCGATATGCGCCTCCCACTCGCTGGCTACCAGCGGGGCTTCGCCTTCATCGGTGATCACATGGCTGCTCATTTCGATAATGCGATCCGGCGCGCCCTTGACCAGCAGCCGCCGCCCACCCTCAAGGTCATGCAGCGTGGCCATGTACTTGTGCTCTGATTCAAAAGGAATCGCATCGAGACGCGGGTACTGCTGGCGCAACGCCAGGTGATCAAGCCCCGCTTTCTCGGCAGCCACCACCAGCGCCCCTTCGGTGGGGTCGCCAAAGATTCGATAGCGTTCATCTTCCTGGTGAAGCTCGGCATCGTTGCATAGTACGCTGGCCAACAGGCAACGTTGCAAGGCAGGTTCATGGGCCCGTCCATTGCACTGCGCCTCGGTGGCCGCTCCTTCCCGGCATAGCTTGCCATGCGGGGCAAAGCCGATACCCTCGAGCGTAAAACGGGCATCCTGCAGCCAGATGGCCTGGGCAGTCATCTCATTACGGGTCAGAGTGCCGGTCTTGTCGGAGAAAATGGTGGAAATCGAACCCAGCGTTTCCACGGCGGGCAGCCGCCGGATAATGGCTCTCCGCTTGGCCATGCGCTGAACGCCCAGCGCTAGGCCAATGGTCACAATCGCAGGCAGGCCCTCGGGAATGGCCGCTACCGCCAGGCCCACGGCCGCCATGAACATCTCGCCCAAGGGCTGCTGATGCAGCCAGGTACCCAGCAGCGCCGTGATCCCAGCGGCCAGCAGGATAAACACCGCCAGTACTCGGCCAGCTCTATCCAACTGCTGTAGCAATGGCGTCTTGATCTGCTCGACACTGCGCAGCAATTCGGAAATCTTGCCAATTTCCGAGCGCCCTCCGGTCGCCACCACCAGGCCCCGGGCATTCCCCTGCACGACCAGCGTGCTGGCAAACGCCATGTTCGAACGCTCGGCAAGCTCGGTATCGCGGGCCAGCGGTTCGGGCTGCTTATCGACGGGTACCGATTCACCGGTCAGGGCAGCCTCATCGGTTTTCAAGCGCCGTACTTCCAGCAACCGAACATCCGCAGGCACGCGATCCCCGCTCTCGAACAGCACGATGTCCCCGGGCACCAGCGCTTCGGCGGGCACCGTGGTGCGCTGGCCATCGCGCAGCACGTTTGCCTGGGGAGAGAGCATGTTGCGAATACTGTCCAGCGCCTGCTCGGCCTTGCCTTCCTGGAAAAAGCCGATCAAGGCAATGATCAACACCACGCCCACGATGGCGGCCGCATCAATCACGTGGCCCAGCAGAAAGCTGGCCACCGCCGCGACCACCAGAATCAGCATCAGAATATTGGCAAACTGCGCCAGCAGCCGCTTGTACCAGGGGCGCCCTTGGGCCTGCTCCAGGCGGTTTTCACCATACTGAGCCAAACGCGCCTCTGCTTCTTCGCGGCTCAGACCTTCACGGGTCGCCGACTGTTGCGCCAACGCTTCGTCTACCGATAGCCCATGCCATGCCTCGGGCGTTGCAGCCTGCTTGCCTGTGCGACTCATCCTTGCCTCCTGATCGATGCGCTTGAGTAGACCTTCCACCTGCCCAAGAGCATACCGTACCCGGCTGCACAGAATGATTTCCACCGCTCAAAACTTGACGTATATCAAGAGACACCAACATGAGCCAACGAAAAAAGCCGCTGCAATAAATGCAGCGGCTTTTTCGACATTGGTCGGAGTGACAGGATTCGAACCTGCGACCTTTGCAACCCCATTGCGTTTACCCGATATATTAGCAGAAACAAGCATCAACAAACGAAAGCAAATATGCCCAATAAATATAGCCACTTACAATCCAGCCATTAGTTTATGCTTGTTGCTGAATGTGCCTAGATATATCCTCTAAGTGTCACCTATTTGTCACCTAGAAAATGAGGCGCACCATGGCAGGCACGGAAACCCGTATAAAGCTGACCGCCAAAAGCATTGAAAAGCTGGCGCGAGAACAGCCTTCTGGTGATGTATGGGATACCGAGCTAGGCGGCTTTCATGTGCGCTCTGGTAAACGCGGCCTTACCTTTCGACTCTACTACCGCACCAAGACTGGCAAGCGCCGTATGATGACGCTGGGAACCTATGGCGCATTGACGCTGGCCCAGGCTCGTCGTGATGCTGCCGAAGCGCTGGGTATCGTGGCACAAGGCGGCGATCCTCGCGCCGCGATTGAAGCCGCCAAAGTAGAAAGCCAACGCCAGCAGCAGCAAACGCTCCGCGCTTACCTTCATGGCCCCTACACTGCCTACCAGAAGCGCCGCAAGGATGGTGTGGGCACCTTGCGCCGTATTGAGAAGGATTTTTCTAGCTGGCTGGCAAAGCCAATGGGCGATATTACCCGTGCAGATGTAGAGCGCTGGCAGGCCGAGCAGGAGAGCGCCGACAAGCCACGCGCATTTAGTACGCTTAAGCGCTCCTTTGATGCGTTGTGCGGCCTTCTCGCCCATGCCGCTGAACGTGACGTGATTCCCACCAACCCGCTGGCGCGTGTGAACTTGCAGCGCCCTGCCCTGAATGATGACGACTTAGCCGAGCAGGCAAGCCAACGCCGCTACTTAGAACCGGATGAAGTCAAAGCGCTGTTTGCTGGCCTTGAAGCCTATCAACAGGAAAAAAGAGAGCAGCGCCGCAACAGCCGCGCCCATGGCAAAGCCTACCTGCCCGACCTGGATCACGTTACCTATGTGGATCATGTGATGCCTTGGGTGCTGACCATGTACTACACCGGGTTTCGACCGGGTGATATTACGGGCCTGCGTTGGGAGCACGTCAACTTGGCGTTTAAGACGATCCGCAAGACCATAGAAAAAACCGCGCACCACCACGCTGAGCCAATGACCTTTCCGCTTTCCAGCGCTGCCGCTGATGTGCTGCGTGCGTGGCATGAACAGCAAGGCAAGCCCAAGAGCGGCTTAGTATTCCCCAACCCGCAAACAGGAAAGCGCTTTGATAGAACAGCCATGCAGAAGCCATGGGCCAGAGTGCGCACGCTTGCCGGGCTGCCTGATGAATTGGTGCTTTATACCCTGCGCCACAACTTCGCTTCTCAACTGGTGATGGCGGGAGCTGACTTACTCGCCGTTTCTAAGCTCATGGCCCACAGCGATATACAGACCACCATTCAGCATTACGCTCACCTGCGCCCAGATCACACCCGCGACATTGTAGAAACACTGGTAAAGCAGACGCCGAACGCTACACAAGAAACGCTGCCGACGCTTGCCGTTGTCTCAACCAACGCCTAAACTTATGAAACCTTATGACCTATCAAGTGCAATGGACGCTCAAAGCGGCCAAACAAGCCAAGAAGCTACATGCGTCTGACCGCGCCATGGTCATTAAACGGGTGGGCAACCTAGCCACTTGGCCAGAGTGTAAAGAGACTCACGACATTAAGCCCCTCACCCACCACCAGTACCAATACCGCCTACGTGTAGGCCGCTATCGGGTGCTGTTCGATGTGGAAACGGGCCTACAAGTGGTCTCTGTCGAGGAGGTGAAAAAGCGCGATGAACGCACCTATTGATTACCAGATTAGCGAACAGGCAGGCCGCCGCTATGCCGTGCTGCCGTTAGAACAATTTACTGCCCTGGTAGAGCGTGCCGGGGAAGTGGATGCGTTGACGCTGCCTCACGAAATTGTCAGCCGCCACTTGGTCGATGATGTACCGCTCACCCGCTGCTGGCGCGAGTACCTTGGCGTCACACAAGCCGAGCTAGCAAGACACTTGAACGTATCCCAGGCACAAGTTGCCCAGTGGGAAAGCGCCAGCGCCAAGCCTCGCCATACCACCTTGAAGAAGCTGGCCACAGCCATGGGTATTCATATTCGTCAGCTCACGCTAGAAGATTAACGCGACCACAGTCGCACGCTTTGGCTGGCTAGGGCCGATCACCTGAAAGCGCGGATAACTCCACCGCGTTAGCCAGCCAACCTACTTGGAGTGCGTTAGGAGTAGCGCGATGGCGTTGCAGAAACTGTTGAGAGAGCTGAAGCCCTGGTTGACGCTGGAGGAGGCCGCATCGAGGCTCGCCAACTTGGCCAGCGAAGAGGTTAGGTCCGTTGATCTCTTGAAACTTGGCATTAACGGCAAGCTACCGCTGTTCGTGGAGCTGCGCGGCTCTGTCAATGCCAGGACGGCAACCATTGAGCCCAGCGAGTCCGAATATCTCAGCGACCGACTGGTGTACGAGCCGCCCTTTCTCGGTGGGCTGCGGGGCATCTTCGAGCTCTGGGACCATGGCGGCATGCCTTGGCATTTCATCAATGTGCATGGCGAGCTGGAGTGTGAGATGGGCGGCATTCACATCTGGTCCCCAGAAACGGGAAAGGTGATTGAGCTCCTTGGGCAAGATGACTCCGGGGCCAAGACCCTGCCAAATGGGTGCAGCATCCTCGTTCGAGCTGATGACATCGACGCCCTGGTCGAAGAGCCCCAGAAGCCTGCCAGTAGCGGCGCAAGTGGTGCTGAGGAGCTGCGAGCACTGGAGGTACTGGGGCTGCTAGCCGAGGCGCTTTCGCAGCAACATCCTGGCCCGTATGCAGCAGCAGGGAGACCCAACAGGTCTGGGATCATCAGTATCATGCGAGGAGTGGTGGAGGGCTATGAGAAGCCGTCCGATCCTGATGCCGACCCAATAAACCTATATGGGTTTGGCAAAAGTACGCTCGACGAGGTTTTGAAGGCTGCCATCGGAGCCTGGGAGGCAAAGAAGGATAGCTAGTCCTGATTTTTCCAATTGGAATCTGATTTTTCCAGTTGAACCAAACCCACCAAAAGCACGTTCACCATTGTCAGCGTCAACTAGGAACAGAGAGACGCTGCAATGACTGACAGAACGCAAACCCCTACCACCCTGCTAAATAGCGCCCTTGAACGCTACCGTGCAGGTTTCGACCCTGCATTGATCGAGCTACCCGAACGCGCTGTATTCCCCCACCTGATACCTGCTCAGCCAGGCACAGCACGCAAGAGCCGTATCACTGGCTTATTGCTTGGCCGACCAGCGCCAAAATTTGTGCGTCGTGGTCGTAGTATCCGCTATCGCCTAATCGATGTGCTGGAATGGTTACGCGATGGTGACGCCGTGAGCAGCATCGCTGAGGAAAACGTAAAGCGTCGGGAGGTGGCTTAATGTTGACCTCTGCTACCAACCCCGGCTATGCTTCAAGGGCTGGCGCAAAATCGTCAGCCGGGCGTAGGAACCCGAACATCACACGGCGCACTAGCGCCCACAATGACGGCGCTTTTTTTGTGCCCGTCAGTCATGGCGGCTGTGCGCGGGACGCTTTCGAGCGTGCCGGTTCACGTGTGTCCGGTATTCCTACCCCGCGTACAGTCGCCACCCAATCCCGTAGGAAGGATCGTGGCGACTCCACAACACACGGAGTCACACCCATGGCACAACTACGCCTATCCAACCTTATTACCCGCAATCTTTCCAGCCGTGCCGCTGCCCACCGCGCTATGGCGAAAGCTGCCTTGTTCGCTGATAGCAGCGCCAGCGTTCGCCTACGCAAGTACAACCACCACATTGAAAAAGCCCAACAGCTAGAAGCGCGTGCCCTCAATGCCGTTTCCGGCAAGGGAGGTGCATCGTGAGCGACCTTCAAGCCTACGACGAAGCCAGTCAGCATCTTCATATTCTGCGTAACACCATCGCGCTAGTGGAGATCGCGCTTAACGATGCCGCTGAAGGTGGCAGCCAGGTTGCACCCCACGTCTTGGCGGCTGTGCTGTCTGGCACTCAACAGCACATTGACACGTTAGAGCAGCTAACTACCCACCTCCTACAACCTGGCGAACCCAAGCCCCAGCCAATTCCCAACCCCGGTACCAAGCTCACTGGCCTACTTCGCACGATGCGCGAAGAGGCAGCCGATGCCGAGGAAAAGGGTCACGAGATAATGCCTAGCGCGCTTACTCACTACGCGCACCTGTTTGAAGAAGCCCTTGCAGCTAGCCAGATGCAATCGGAGGTATCCCATGGATAAGGCAGCCATTCAGCACATTATGCTCGACGTCGAGATTGCAGAGATTCGCTTTGAGCACGCTAGCGCGCTGTTTGACGCCATCGCAAAGATGCTTGAAAGCGGCGAACACAAGACGGCGGCACGCCTAGCCAAACTTGGGCATGAAATCACCCGGGAAGGTGCTGACGATGTAAGTGAGCTAGGCGGTTCGATTGAGCAGGAAGGGGGCAAACAATGATCACCACCGATATTACTCTGCATGCTGAAGACAGCCTCGAGCTGGTGGCGCAGTTGCGCGCTATGGCTGACCAGGTTGAACAAAACGGTAGTGACGCACTGCCCAGTGCTGGCGCTTCGAAACGTATTTACCACGAGGGTGAATTGGCCGGCGAAATGAGCGCGCCAGCGGTCGTAAGCATCAATGAAGCCGCTGAGTCAACCATCATTGAGTGCGAATTAAGCGCCGATTTTATGGAGATGGCCGCAAGCGCCCAAGCCACGCTCAATCACTTTATCCGAATCAGTGAGCCTGAATTCTTAGGCGGCCTGCTGGATGCTAGCGACCTGATCGCGATAGAGATGACCAAGCGCGCCCATGCCTTGGGCAGCCTGGTGGCTGGGGGTGAGTGATGACAGCCACAAAGCAACAAGCCCCGGTCCTCAATGGAGGAGCCGAGGCCCATACATGCGTCGTCCCACCAACGCAGAGCCAGTATAGCAGCATTGAGCAGGCGTTAGGCGATGCATTGGCCGCGTATGGCGTTACCGGGCTGGCGATCCATCCAGATGGTGCCGTTCACCGCTTTGACGCCGCCGACAAGACCAAGGGCAACCGCAACGGCTGGTACGTCTGCCCCTCGCTGGAAGTGGCGGTGTATGGCTTCTGGCACACCGGGGAGCAGCACACCATTACCACTGGCGGCAAGGCTGACCCCGCCGCCGCTGCCGAAGCACGACTAGCCGCACAGCGGGCACGGGAGCAGCGAGACGTAGAGCGCCGCCAGCAGCAAGCCAAGACTGCCGAGCAGGCCCGTCACTGGTGGGCCACGGCTGGCGCTGCCGATCCGTCACACCCTTACCTATCCAAGAAGCGCTTGGCACCCCATGGCCTACGCCAGCGTGACACGATGCTGCTGGTACCGCTGTTCTTCGAGAGCGAGCTGGTCAACCTTGAGCGCATCTTTCCCAATGGCGGCAAGCGCCCATTGCCGGGAGGTCGCGTCAAAGGCGTGGCGAGCCTGATAGGCCGCCTGGAGGGCGCTGAGCGCGTACTGGTGGCTGAGGGCTGGTCTACCGCTGCCGCCTTGCATGAGGCCATGGGCTGCCCAGTCGTGGTGGCCCGCAATGCCGACAACCTGGCTCCGGTTGCGCGGCGCCTTCGCCAACGGCTGCCGGCTGACGTAGGCATTACCATCTGCGGTGACGATGACCGGCATCTACCGGCCCAGGGGCTCGCCAACAAAGGGCGAGTCGCTGCCCGCCACGCTGCCCTGGCTATCGACGCCACGCTGCTGATGCCGAGCTTCTGCGAGGGCTGCGAGACCTGCACCGACTTCGCCGATATACGCCTTTGCCGGCAGGGAGGTGGCCGTGACTAGCCCAGCACACACCTTACTTGATGTGTCCCATGTGTCCCACCTGTCCCAGCCCAGCAACCACGCGCCTTCCAGCAGGGACAGCATCGAGACACCACCTGTCCCGATGTGTCCCATCGGACACGAAGTGGACCCTGCGCAACAGGCCCATGACAGCGAGCCAGAAGAAGCAAGGGAGCCGCGCCGCCCAGCCTTTGCCACCTACCTGACACTCACCCGCTACGGGCCGCCTGGCCTTTACTACCACGGCCAGCGACAGCCAAGGGGTGACGGCGATCCCGAGTCGTTCGACGTATGGGTGTGCAGCCCCATTGAGTGCCTGGCTGCCACTCACGATGAGCGCGGCGACAACCATGGTCTGTTGCTGCGGTTCAAGCCGCCGTATGGAGGCTGGCGCCAGTGGGCAATGCCACTACGTTTGCTCAAGGGTAGCGGCGAGGAGTTGCGCGGCGAGCTGTTGGACATGGGGGTCAGGATCAATCCCGACGCCCACAAGTGGCTGAACAAGTGGCTGGCTCAGTCTGCACCCGAGGACAAGGTGATAGCGGCAACCCGTGTTGGCTGGCACACCCTGGAGGGAGGTCGAGCGTTTGTCATGCCGCGGCGCACCATCGCCCAGGGTGAGCTGGCCCGCCGGGTCTCTTTCCAGTCCGAGTTCGCCTCTCATGACGACTACGCCACAGCCGGCACTCTGGAGGGCTGGCGCGACAACATTGGCCAGCTATGCAGCGGCAATCCACTAATGGTTCTCGCTGTGTCCACCGCCCTGGCCGGCCCGCTGCTGTACTTGACCCACCGGCAGGCCGCCGGCATCCACTTGGTGGGCGATAGCAGCAACGGTAAGACTACGTTACTGGAAGTTGCGGCCAGCGTTTGGGGTGCGCCCGACTTCAAGCGAACCTGGCGAGCCACCGGCAATGGACTAGAAGGCATCGCTGCGGCACTAAGCGACACGGCGCTGGTGCTGGATGAGATCGGCGAGGCCGATGGCCGGGAGATCGGCGCCACCGTCTACGCATTGGGAAATGGCGTCGGTAAAGCCCGCGCCAGCCGCAACGGCACCGCCCGTCGCCCCCATCGCTGGCGCATCGCAGTGCTGAGCAGCGGCGAGCGCACCTTAGCCGCCCACATGAGCGCGGCAGGCAAGCGCCCCCACGCTGGGCAGGCAGTCCGACTGCTGGACATACCCGCCAAGCGCAAGCATGGCGCTTTCGACCACCTGCACCGCTTGGACGATGGCCGCGCCTTCGCAGACCACCTCAAGAGCGAGGTCACGCGCCACTATGGTCGCGTTGGTCCTGCCTTCATCGAAAAGCTGGTGAGCGAGGAGCGAGACCTGGCCGGCGAGGTAGACCGCTTCGCTCAGATTCCTGGCTTTGATGCGACCCGCCCGCTGCAAGGCCGGGCTGCAAAGGCACTAGCGCTGATAGGGCTGGCCGGGGAGTTGGCAGCCGAGTATGGGCTGGTCGGCTGGAAGCAAGGCGAAGCCATGGCCGCGGCTGTTGGCGCCTTCCAAACGTGGGCTGCCGAGCAAGGCGGAGCGCGGACCGAGCATGAGCAAATCTTGGCCAATGTGTTCGGCTTCATCGAGCGTCACGGCGATGCCCGCTTCAGCAACGTAGATGCAGACCCAGCCTACGGCCCTGTAGTTCACAACCGTGCCGGCTGGTGGCGTGACGATGCCGATGGACGAGCCTTCCTGTTCAACAGGGAGGGGCTGAACGAGGCGCTAGGTGGCTTCGACCTGAAGCGCGGTACCGAAGCCCTGGAGGTCGCTGGTTGGATAGTCGAACGAGAGAGCGCGGCTCGCTCCATTCGAATCTACATCAACGGCACCCGCCGCCGTGTCTACGTAATCCGCCCTGCTGAAAGCGAGGAGATCCAAGCATGAGCCTAGATGACGTTTACCGCGCCTTCGCCGGGACACCACAGGACACCACCTGTCCCGAAGGTGTCCCGCCGCAAACCCGCATGGTTGAGCCATTGGGACACATGGGACATGTAGGCCACCATAGAGATGAGGGACAGCAAGAAGAGGCCGGACCACTTCGCGAAATAGACACCCTGCTGGCCGCCCTGTCCGAGGCAGGCCACAACCTTGGGCACGACCTGGAGGCCAGGCTACGTCGCGCCATGGACAAGATGAGCCGCCAGGCACGAGCAGAGCTGGCCGCCGCCATCGACGATGCCTTCGAGGCTGGCGCCAGCATCGAGCAGGCCCGGCTGAGCATCAGCCGGCACCTGTCGGGAGGAGGCGACCTTGGCCCCGCTTCAGCCGAGCGGTGGGTGGAATGGATCGCGACACGCTGCCCGATCAACCGCGATGACCGCCGCTTCATCGGCGACCTGCTGCGTCTGTTGCCCGCCCGTCGACGGGCTACGGCGGCATGCTGGTACTCACGAGCCTGGCTTCAAGCTGCTGATGCCGAGCCCCTACCCCACCGCCGCAACAATGTCGGCAGGAGAGCCGCCAACGCCACGCTGAGGCCCGTTCGGCGAGGGGGTGGCCAGTGATCGCGATAGCCGCTAACAACGAACTACGGGGAGGTAGCCGCCATGCTGGATGAAGCCACTACCGAAGCACGACGCCTTGCAGCCAGCCTGCACGGTATCGACCGCGACATAGCAGAGAGCGCCTATATGGTATGGATCTCACTGGGATCTGACCCCGACGAAGAAACGCTGATGGGCTGCGCGGCCACACTGGAAACTATCGACCAGCGACTACCACCGGGAACACTGGCCGCCCTGGTACGTGTACGGCTTAGCCGCCTGCAAGGGCTGGTGAATGCCATGCTTGACGATCTACCACCGCCTGCTGCGTAAGGAGCCAATGCCATGACCATCACACGCGAATCACTGAGCCAAGCCGCTACCCATGGGCAACCGCTGGATCACTTAACCGCCGGGCAGGTATGGGCCGCGCATAAGCTGGCAATCCCACCTGAGCGCCTGCAACGGCCACTGGCCAGCCATATTGCCGCGCTACTGGATAACGTCGAACGCAAGGCCCGCCGTGAGTTCTTTGGCGGTGTGACACCCAACGATACCGATACGATGATTAACCGCGCCTATGATGAACAGCACCCGCCGTTCCTGCGCTTGCCGATCCTGGAGACACTACGCGAAGGGATGAGCGAACTCTTCCCCGGCTTGAGGCCCGCCGGGTACGACGATCAGGGCAACCCGGCATACAACCTTGCCGATATTGCCCAAGCGCTGGACGTGCCAGAGGATGAATTGCTCGACCATGCAGAACAGCGGGGAATGCTCGACCAGATAAAGACAACACCAGCACCGCACCGGGTACACTGACAACATCGCTTGCTTGGCCCTTACACCCCGCTTCGGCGGGGCTTTTCATGCCCGGAAAACTCACCAAGAACCGGGAACCCAAAGCGCTAAGCTGAAGGCTCCACCAACCGGAGATTCGTAATGCGACGCGAAGAGGCTGTCGAGATATTCCGGCAACTGGCCAAGGAGCAATCATGAGCCGCGACCCACTTCGGCGCGACAATCTAGAGCAGCGGCTTCACCGCCAGGCCATGAGCGGCGACAGCGCCGCCTTTCTGCGCCTGCGTGGCCTTCGCCGCCTGTGGCGCACCCAAGACACCAACCGCAAGACCCGCAACCAAGGAGAGAACCACCATGTCGAAGTTTGACCTGAAGGCCGTCGCAGTCGAGCAAGATACATTGAGCCACCCCAAGGTCGTCGGTGCAGCCCAGCGCCTGTTGGGCACCCTGGATCGCCTCAATGCCGAGATGGCACGAGCATCGCGCAAGGATCGCATCGCCCAGATGCTTAGCGAGGCTGATGGCGTCGATGACCTGGTAACCCGCTTGCGTGTCGCCGTCGGGGACGCCGAACAGCTTCGTGCCGCCGTCGAGAAGACTCGGTCGCGGCTCCTTCGTGAGGACGGCAAGCTACGCGAGGCCCTGGCCGGCGTGGTCGCTGGTCTCGGCAAGGAGAAACAGCGACTCACCGCCCGGCAGGAGCAGATTGGGCAACAAATCCGCCAGGTGGAGCGCCAGCGCCTTGAAGCCCTTGCCGAGCTGACGAAGGCCGGCTTGGGCCACGAGGAGGCCGAAGCTCGCGCCAAGCCAGGTGCCGATGAACTCAAGGCGTTGCGTGATGAGTTGGCCGCCCTACCCCTGCGGCTGAGCAGCGTTGATGAACAGCTTCGCAGTCGGCGGCATCAGGTGCGCCTGCTGGAGGGCAAGGCCGGCGAGGTGGTGGCATGAATGACAACGTGACGCCGCTACCTTCCGAACTCCACGCCGCCGCGAGTCGCGCCGTGGATGAGGCGCTGGCCGAGCTGGCCAGCATGCCGGCAACCGCGCGCTATCAGGTCGACCTGGAGCGGTTCGGTACACCGGAGAAGGCGCTCAAGGCGGTGGCGGTGCGTGCCCGCGAGGCGCAAGCCCTGCTGGAAGCCGCCAAGGAGATCGCGAAGCAGGAGAAGGAGGAGTGACATGGCTATGGTTGTCACCGGCGCCGCGCCGGGCGAGATAGGCCCAAAGTGGGACGGCATCAACGATACGCTGGTCGCCTCGATTTACGAGGCGGATCACCACGGCGACAAGTTGCACGAAAATGGTGCCGTCCTGCGCTGCCTGTTCGTCGACGACGCCAACCTGGAGGCGACCTTCAACTGGCAGTCGCCATTCGAGAATGCTGGAACGGGCGGCCTGACACCCAGCCTGTCTGCAATGCTCCAAAGCGGCATGATTCAGCCAATCATTGAAAGCGTGAGGGGGATGCTATCCAGCGAGGAGCGCGAGAAGTTCGATACAGCCACGCCCGGTAGCTGGGCAGACAAGACAGCCGGAGCCGCCGAGCATGCGCGCGGTCGCACGGGCATCACCAAGCTCAACTCCACTCAGGTGTTCAGCGGCATGCCGCCCATCAAGCTCACCGTCAACATCATGCTCCGTGCCTGGCAGGACCCGGAGGCCGAAGTAGAGGCCGCCATCAATCTTCTGATGGACTGGGCATTGCCGCGATACCTGGCTCCGGAAGGCACGCTGCTGACGGCGGCGCTGGACTGGGCGGGTTCTGAAAACAGAACGGCAAAGTCATTGGTTGAAGCCGCGCTGCCGTCTGAGGTGCCAGCACTGCTGGCCATCAAGTACAAGAATCGCACCTTCGCGCCGCTGGTCATCGAGAGCATTGGTATTCCCCTCAACTCGCCGTCCGACCATCACGGGCGCTTCGTCCAGCTCCAGATTCCCGTCACGTTCAGCACCTTGACCGCGTGGGACGGCGCGAGCTGGGAAGGGGCGCAGCCACCGAACGGCTTCTAAAAGACACAGACACGCTTAGCGTAGGTGATGATATGGCGGCGAAGATGACCACGAGGCAGTGGCAGAAAGCCCGTAAGCTGTGGGAAGCGGATTCCCGCGAGGGCTTCGCCTGGTTGGTTCGAGAGCTATCGCTACCTGTATCGCGGGTGGCTGTTAGCAGGCGTGCCAAAGCGGATGAATGGCAAAAGCAGGCACAGCCTACAGACCCTGCCAGCAACACAGAGGAGGAGGTTACGCACGGGGTTACGGTTACGCCCCAGGTTACGCAAGAGGTTACGCCCGTAACCAAGGGGCGTGGTCGTCCCAGCGAGTACCGCCCGGAGTATGCCGAGCAAGCCGAGCGCTTGATGCTGCTGGGCTTCACGCGGGAGAAGCTGGCCAAGTTCTACGAGGTGGACGAGCGCACCCTCTACCGCTGGCAGCAACGGCATGCTGACTTTCGCCATGCCATATGGCGGGGTGGCGCCCTGGCCGATGCCGAGGTGGCTCATGCGCTGTTCCATCGAGCAAAGGGGGCCGTGGTACCAGAGACGCACGTGGCCCAGCACCAAGGCCAGGTGATCCTGACGGACCTGGAGCGCCACTACCCGCCCGAGACCGCCGCCGCGCGACTGTGGCTGAAGAACCGTCAGCCGGAGTTCTGGAAGGACAAGGTAGAGCTCGAGGAGAAGCCGGTTATTGCATTGGTGGACAAGGAGGCGATGAGAGGGCGCATCGAGGCCGCGCTGGAGAAGGCTGCGCAGGTCGAGCGAGAGATGAGGGGGCGTGCCGAGCGGCTAGGGCTAATGTTGGACGATGGTACGTATCCCGACGCCGGCAGCACCTACGTCGCCGACTACATACGGAGCCAGGACGATGAGTGATATTTCTACCAACCGCCATGTGCTGGCGCGGGAAACTGCCCGAACGCTGGCGCTGTCGGTTGAAGGTGCGCTGATGCAGCGCCTTGCCGAAGGCGACGTTGATGTCGAGCGGCTGAAAACCTCGCTGCTGGCTGTTGCCTCCGGCATCGCGCCAACCCGGCGTCGCCTCATCAACCGTGGGATGAGCAAGGAGTTTTGGCAGGAGGCTCGCAGGCGCTGGGAGGCCGACCCCCGCGACGGCTATGCCTGGCTGTCGAAGGAGCTGAACGGCAAGGTAAGCAATACAGCGATCCGCAAACATGCCATCAAGGAGGGGTGGGCCAAGGCTTGAGGAGCCTGGCTGGGTGGTGGCCGATGTGTCTGTGGTAGGCATCTATCCCTGTGAAACCTATGAGAGCGATTATACGGAGCTAAGCGGGAATGATGCAGAGATGGAGCAATGAGGATGCTCTCCGTTGGGGGGGTATCGTCACGCTGAAGTGCTGTGTTCGACGTGGCCCTTCTCTTGTTCTGGAGAGCTTAGAAAAGCCGAAAATTTCAGACGGGTGTCACCTATATGTCACCTAGAACGTTAGGCAACAAAAAACGGCCACCGCATAACTCGCTAAGTGACCGTTTTATATGTCTTTTTTGGTCGGAGTGACAGGATTCGAACCTGCGACCTTTGCAACCCCATTGCAACGCGCTACCAAGCTGCGCCACACTCCGATGCCCGTTGGCTTTCGCTTCAGGACGGTGCGTATACTAGCGCTTTATTAGCCAAATGAAAAGCCCTTTTTGCGCTTTCTTTTCAAATGCTTGCCGTGTTGCGTTGAAAAGCCCCCATCAGGCTAGCGATCCGCGTTTGCCAGCAGCGTCGCCATGGCATCGTAAACGCCGGGGGCGGTTACCAACAGCTGCTCTGGGAAAAGGTCGGCAGGAATGCCTTCCGGCACCTCGACCAAATGCCCCACGCGTGCCCCGGCTTCCCGGGCGATCACCCAGCCTGCCACAAAATCCCAGGGGGATACGCTTTCGTAATAGGCATCCAGGCGCCCACAGGCAATGTCGCAGATATCCAGCGCCGCGGCACCGTTGCGTCGGATGTCCTGGCAGTGGGCCAGTACGGCTTCGAGCCGTGGCAGCAGGGCCTTGCGGGCCTGCTTGTCGTAGGGAAACCCGGTAGCCACCAGCGTGCTGGCCAGCGATTCGGCACCGCTGGGCTGAATACGCCGCTGGTTGCAGTAAGCCCCCAGCCCCTGGGCTGCGCTGAAGGTCTCATTCAGGAACGGTGCATGAACGACGCCTATCTTGCCCACGCCCTGCTCGATCCAGCCAATCGACACCGCCACATGGCGCTGGCCCTGGGCAAAGTTCACCGTGCCATCGATAGGGTCCACGACCCATAGCTGTTCGGCGGGATGGGAGAGCGCCTGTTCAGGGCTCAGCTCTTCGCTCAGCCTTGCCTCACCGGGAAAGTGCTCTTCCAGGCGCTGACTGATTCGCTGGTCGACGGCGACATCCACATCGGTGACCAGCTCAACGCCCTCTTTCAAGCGTTGGGCGAAGTTCTGCTGCTCACGCGCCTCGCGGATCATCTGCCCCGCCTCTTCGGCGATGGTAATTGCCAGCGCCAGGCGCTCTTCCAGGGTATACGCTGCCATCAAGTTACCTCTTCTGACTAACAATGGATGAGTGACAATGGGTGAATTAATAATGAATAGAGCAGCATAAGCGTTAGCCGATGGCATTACCATGAACGCTCGCTCAAGCGACTACCCACAACACTAGGCTTTGTACGAAAAGTCGGCGAGCGATGGCCAGACAAGGCAAAAATCGGCGAAAAGACGGAGTTTACAAGGTGTAAATGAGTACTTTGAGCCGATTTTTAACGCCGTATGGGCGAGCGTAGGCAGTTTTCGTACAAAGCCTAGCCAAGAACTCGTTATCGCAGGGCATCTACCAGTATATCTACCACTACCCGCGTAGCGGCTTCGATGAGCACCACGTCTGCCCCGACGCGCTCCCACTCATAGCCCGGGTAGCGTGGCAGCTGCTGTGCAATGGGGCCATCGAAGCGCTTGGCGATCCCCGGCGGCAGCGGCTTGCCCCGCTCCAGGCGGCGCTGTATGCCGGGCGGCAGCGGCTCGGCGCGGGGGGCTTCGTACTGGCGCAGCAGGCCAAGCAGCTCCCGCTCGTTGATACGCGGCAGATCGATATAGCGCTCCGAGCGCTGCTCACGATCACGGCGATATTCATGGCGATGCTCCCGCTGATATTCCTGACGATGCTCACGACCATTCTGGCCCGCCTGCTGCTCCTGGTGGCCACGGGCGCCATGGGCGGGTGCATGCGCAGGCTGAGCACTTGCCAGGCCGTGCCAGCATAGCGTGCCAAGGAGCACTGCAAGCGAAAGTGATTTCATGATGGGCTCCCGGAAGTATTGTTGCCTGAAGAAGCCACTAGTGTATGAGGGAATTACGCAGGGAGTGTGTAAAATTCGCGAACTTGTATGAAGAGCCAGCTTGGTAACGCACCTTCATAATCAAGGTGTGACGACGCGCTCGACCATGCCTTGGCTCGTGATGCGAGCCTGAACGTTTGGACGCTGGGTATTCAGCACAAGGGAAGTGCCATCGCCATCGAATACGCCGCGCAAAGCATTGGCGACGGCCAACTGAGTAGGCTGGTTGCTGCCATTTACTGAGCAAGCCTCAAATGGGTAATAGTCCAATAGATCATTTAGTTGATCGGCAACCATCACGCGAACTTTGAAGGTACTCAATTCCTGCTCACAGGCACTGAAGGCTGAGCGATCAAGATAGGCAAAGTAAAGCGGCATGTTGAAAACAGATAGAACTATAACAATAGCAATGCTGACCAACAATTCAACCAGCGTAAAGCCTGCATTTTTATTCAAAGACATAAAAAATCTTCGTACAACTCCCTAACCCAGGGAGTTGCACTTATAACAATTCCAGCGTGCAGCTTATTCTGCATCAGGATCATTAGTAGAAATAGCACCATTACCAGCAACGTACACCGTTTGATTACGGTTTTCAGTACTTACATCAACCGTATCTTGATCCTCAGAGGTCTCAGTAAAAACGACAAAGAGCTCGTCTCGGTCTGTGTCACTAGCGCATGACTGAAAAGTAAAATCAGGCGCACTATCTTCACCCGCTGCAGCTTCAGCTATCGATAAAGATCTGTAAGAATTTAGCTCACCGACGCAGGCAGTAGCAGCAGAGCGGTCCAAATAATTACCATACTGCGGCACACCCACTGCCGCCAAAATACCGATAATCGCCACCACAATCAGCAGCTCGATGAGGGTGAAGCCCGGCTGCTTGAAGCGGCGGGGTTGGTTGGGTTGGGTCGTTTGCATTGCGGAGTTCCCTTGCGGTGTAAGAGTCATCGTCAGGCCAAATCTTACTGAACATCAGCCTTGATTGCTGATTAAATTAGCTTAACCACCCCCCATTGGCAACCAGCTTTATCTTCCTGACATGCCCCGATAATCGGCCTATTTCACGGTATGGAGCCTGTACGTGGCTGGTACCTCGGGAACAGTAAATATGGTACAACCCTCAGCATTACATTCCGTTTCATTTGCCCGCTGCCGAGTACGCCATGAGCCAACCTGCCCCTGAGTCTACGCTGAGCCATGCTGCCCTGAACGGGGGGCTGCGCGGCATCGCCAAACGGTTGGTCAAGCACGGCCTGCTCACGGATGCCCAGGCCGCCATTGCGGAAAACACTGCCACTCAGCTGGAAATATCGCTACTGCAACACGTGGTGGACAGCGGCCTGGTGTCTACCGATGAGGCGGCGGTGGCGGCTGCCTGGGAGTACGGCCTGCCGGTAGTAGACCTGGAAGCCATACGAGTGGCCGCCCTGCCTGCTGCCAGTGACTATCCGGTCAAGATTCTTGAGCGACTGGGTATTTTACCTTTGGCGCGCCATGGCCACCGGTTGACCGTGGCGGTCCCTTACCCCGCCACGCTGACCCAGCTGGACGAGCTGCAGTTTGCTACCGGGCTAAGCGTGGACGGGGTGCTAGCCCCTGCCGATCAGCTACGCGATACGCTCGTACAGTACCTGGCGCAAAACGAACGCAGCATGCTGGACGAGCTTGAGGACGTGGACGATGCCGTCAGTGAACTCAATGTCGTACAGCACGAAGATGGTAGCGAAGCAACGCTGGATAACGCCGCTCAAAGCGGTGAGGACGCGCCAGTCGTCAAGTTCGTCAACAAGATCCTGCTGGATGCCATTAGTCGAGGTGCTTCGGATATTCACTTCGAACCTTATGAAACCCAGTACCGAGTGCGATTTCGTATCGATGGCATGCTGGTGGAGATCGCTCGGCCACCGTTTGCCCTTCGCCATCGCATTGCTGCCCGCTTGAAGATCATGTCACGGCTCGATATCTCCGAGCGTCGCCTGCCCCAGGATGGTGCCTTGAAGCTGCAGCTGTCACGCACCCGCTCGATCGATTTCCGCGTCAACTCGCTGCCCACGGTGTGGGGCGAAAAGGTCGTACTGCGTATTCTCGACCCCACGTCTGCTCAGTTGGGCATCGACCAGTTGGGGTTCACCCCTGAGCAGCAAGCCGCCTACGAAAGCGCGCTCAAGAAGCCCCAAGGCATGATTCTGGTCACGGGCCCCACTGGTAGCGGTAAAACCGTGACCCTGTATACCGGCATCAATATCCTCAATCAGGTGCAGCGCAATATCTGTACAGCGGAAGATCCGGTGGAAATCAAGGTGTCCGGCATTAGTCAGGTCAACGTATTGCCCAAAATCGGGCTCAATTTCGCCAGCGCCCTGCGTGCCTTCCTGCGCCAGGATCCGGACGTGGTGATGGTCGGCGAGATCCGCGATCTGGAAACGGCGGAAATTGCCGTCAAGGCAGCGCAAACCGGGCACCTGGTACTCTCCACCGTGCATACCAACTCCGCCGCCGAAACCCTGACACGCCTCTCGAACATGGGGGTGGCTACCTATAACATTGCCAGCTCCGTCAGCCTGATCATCGCCCAGCGGCTGGCGCGTAAGCTTTGCCACCTGTGCAAAGCACCTGCCGACATTCCCGCCGAGGCGCTGCGCAAGGCGGGCTTTAGCCAGCAGGAGATTCGCAATGCCACCATTTATCAGGCAGTGGGCTGCAAGCAGTGTACTCAAGGCTACAAGGGCCGGATTGGGGTATACGAAGTCGTGCCCATCAGCGACGACATGCGCCAGTTGATCATGCGTGACGGCAACGCCATCGAGATCGACCAGCAGGCCAGACGTGAAGGCCACCCCAGCCTCTATCAAAGTTGCCTTGGCCGTGTGCTGGATGGCAGCACCAGTCTCGATGAAGTCAACCGTATCAGCAAGGAGTGACCCCGCGCATGGCCAAAGCCAAGGCGCGCAGCGCCAAACCGGCCCCGTTGCACCGTTGGAAGTGGTCGGGGAAAGGCCCCCAGGACCGCCCAATGAAGGGGGAACTGATCGGCAGAACCAGAGCCGATATCGTCGATCAGCTCGCCAGGCAACGGATCGTCGCCGGCAAGATCCAAAAACGCAGCAGCTTTAGCGGCCGCGGCAAGGTCAACAATGTCGATATCATGGTGTTTGCACGGCAAATGGCCACCATGGTACGCGCAGGCATCCCCATTCTTCAGGCCCTTCAAGCGGTCTCCGAGAGCCTCAAGAAGCCCGCCATGGTGGCGCTGACTCAGCAGATCATGGAAGACGTTTCTTCCGGCGACAGCCTCTCCACGGCCATGGCCAAGCATCCAAAGCAGTTCGACCGTCTGTTCGTCAACCTGGTGGATGCCGGTGAACAAGCCGGTGCGCTGGACCAGATGCTGGAGCGTATTGCCAGCTACAAGGAAAAGGTCGAATCGCTGAAAAATCGTGTCAAGAAAGCGCTCTGGTATCCCACGGCGGTCATGGCCATTGGGGTCGGGGTCACCATGCTGCTGCTGATCAAGGTGGTCCCGGAGTTCGAGAGCATGTTCCAGGGATTTGGTGCCGAGTTGCCAGCGCTGACACAATTTACCGTCAACCTTTCCGAGATGGCCCAGCGCTACTGGCTGCATGCCATCGGCGGGCTGGTGGGCAGTGTGATGCTGCTCAAGGCCGCGGCTCGGCGCTCTGCAAAACTCGCCTATCGGCTGGATGGCCTGCTGCTCAAGCTGCCGGTGATCGGTGACATCATGCATAAATCGGCGGTATCACGTTTCACGCGGACGCTGGCAACGACCTTTGCTTCCGGGGTGCCGCTGGTAGAAGGGCTGGAAACGGCGGCGGGCGCCGCCGATAATCGTATTTACATTCAGGCCATCAACGAAGTGCGCCAGGACGTGACTACCGGCCAGCAGCTGCACTTTGCCATGCGCATGACCAATCGCTTCCCTGCGCTGGCAGTGCAGATGGTGAGCATTGGGGAAGAGGCGGGCTCACTGGATGCCATGCTCAACCGAGTGGCCGACTATTATGAAGAAGAAGTCGATAACAAGGTCGATGCACTGACATCGCTGATGGAGCCGCTTATCATCGTGGTCCTGGGCGCCCTGGTAGGCGGTGTCGTGGTCTCCATGTATCTGCCCATTTTCGAAATCGGCACAGCGCTTTAATCGCTCGGCCGTCGACACGCTTATTTCACTTCAGGATCTCCATGGGTTTATCGCCAACCATGCTGCTCGCTATCTCGCTGATGCTGGGGCTGTGCTTCGGCAGCTTCTTGAACGTCGTCATCACCCGGCTACCCGTCATGCTGATGCGTCAGTGGCGCAACGAAGCCCTGGTCGCGCTGGAGCAGCCAGCCGAAGCGCACCCCCGCTTCAACCTGGCATACCCTGCTTCACTGTGCCCTTCATGCCAGCACGCCATTGCCTGGCATGATAACCTGCCCCTACTGGGCTGGTTGAAACGCCGTGGACGCTGCGCCAACTGCCGCACCCGCATTAGCCCCCAGTACCCGGTCGTGGAGCTGATGGGTGGGCTGTTGGCGGTAGCTGTCATGCAGCTGCATGGCCCAACGCTGGCCAGCCTGTTTCTGTACGCGGCCTGCTTGACGCTGCTGGTACTGGCGGTCATCGACCTGCGTACCTATCTGCTGCCAGACATTCTCACCCTACCCCTGCTGTGGATGGGGCTACTGTACCAGCTGCTGTTTCAACCGCTGATGCTGCCCAGTGCCGTGATTGGCGCCATGGCGGGTTACTTGATCCTTTGGAGCTTCTACTGGCTGTTCAAACTACTCACCGGCAAGGAAGGCATGGGGTTTGGCGACTTCAAGCTACTGGCAGCGCTGGGTGCCTGGCTGGGTTGGGAAATGCTGCCACTACTACTAATCGTCTCAGCCGGCCTGGGCGCGATCATCGGGCTGACGCTTCAAGCGACGATGCCCAGACTGCGTGGCCAACCGATGCCCTTCGGGCCTTTTCTCGCCCTGGCGGGCTGGTTAGGGCTTTTGGAGGGCAATGAGCTGATGGCCCTTTATCTATCACTCTTCTGACCGGAGGCGATGATGATCATCGGATTGACAGGCGGTATCGGCTCCGGCAAGTCGACCGTGGCGCGCGCATTTGGCGAACTAGGGGTGGGCTGGGTAGATGCCGACGATATCGCCCGCGAAATGGTCATGCCCGGAGAGCCAGCGCTGGCGGCGATTGCGCAACGTTTTGGCCAACAGGTGCTCGATGCCGATGGTGGCCTGAACCGCGCCGCGCTGCGTCAGATCGTTTTCAGCGACCCCGAACAGCGCCGTTGGCTGGAAAGCGAAACCCATCCGCGCATTCGTGAGCGCCTGCAGTTGCGGCTAAAGGCGCTTGCTCTGAACTCGCCTTATGTTCTGCTGGTATCGCCACTGCTGTTCGAGTCAGGCCAGGATGCGCTGGCGCAACGCACACTGGTGGTCGATGTACCAGAGGAGCTGCAGCGATCGCGCACTTTAGCGCGCGACGGGGTGAGTGAAGCCCAGGTGCGTGCTATCCTCGCCGCCCAGCTATCGCGCCAGGAACGGCTCAGCCGTGCCCATGACGTGATCGATAACAGCGGCAGCCTGGAGCACCTGCAGCACCAGGTCGTCACGCTGCATCGACGCTACAGCACGATAGCGCACGATTGAGTAATGCACGATTGAGTCATGAGAGGAGAGATGCATGAAGAGCGCTGCCAACGATGCCCCACTGGAAGTCGCCTGCCCACAATGTGCCACGCCCGTGACCTGGAGCGCACAAAGTACCTATCGACCGTTTTGCAGCCAGCGCTGCCAACTACTCGACCTGGGTGCCTGGGCCGATGAGTCACACCGTATTTCCGGCGAGTCGGCCATGGATGAAGCGGATATGGACGCTCTGCTGGCCCAGGCGGATCGCGATGCCCCACTCTCCTGAGGCCTGACCCACGATGTCGTCCTCGCCCGCCTACCGCCTGCTGCATGAACTGGATGACCGTTTCGATCAGTTGATGCAAGCCATTGAACAAGCCGTTTCGCTTTATGAAACCCAGCCGTTGCCCATGTGGCGCTTCGATGGCCTCAGCGACCCCGGCTGGCTACGCCGTGCGCTGCTGGACATGTGGCATCAGCAAGCCCAGGATGGGCGTGAAACGCGCAATTACATTGGAGTCATCGCGGCGGACGAAGCACTACTGGAGGCCTTTCATGACGTCAATCATGCCAAACAGGCGATCAGTGACTGGCTCAGGCACATCAAACAGGCCCATCCTACTGCATTGAGCGAAGCCAGGCAGCGGCTCCCTCGCCGTCACCCTGACCTGGACAGCGTGCTGCGTCAAAGCGGGTTGGCCAGGCTACATTTGAAGCAGTGCTGGCGACTGATCCCTCTCGCCGAAGCCCCCGTCGCCAGAATTCGCTTTGCCTGGTATACCAGCGGCCGCTCCATCAAACGCATAAGCGTTCAGGAAGCGGAGCAGAAGCTACTGCAACTGGACACCGACGCGCCTCATGTACGCATCCAGTTGCGCAAGTTAGCCAGCCTACCCAGTCAGGAAGTGCTGGCCCAGGTACAGAACCAGGCCCCGCTGATGCGCGCCAACCTTTTCTACACCGAACCGCTGGCAGATGGCCACACGCGTCGAGCGCTCAACGTGGCCATGCCCCTTGTGGTCCCTGCGCCAGAGGGGCGTCTACCCGATATCAAAACGCCACCACAAACAGCGCCCATAGCCCGCACCCGCGCAAAGCGACGGGATGAAAAGCTGGAGAGCGAGGTGTTTCTGCCCAGCCTGCGGGTCTTCCGCTACCGTTAGCAGCCCCCTTCACTCACCGGGTATTTCCTCCAACGCCCACACATTGTACTTGAGCAACGTATCGATCAACTCGCGCAACGCCCCTGCCGATTGGTCGTACTCGGCCATCAGCGCATGCAGGCGCTCGCCGAACAGCTCATCACGCCGCTTCTGTTGGTCCGCCTGATCTTCTGCTTCTAGCTCGGCCAAGGAGCGCACCGGAGGGCCGGTGGGAATATCGAAATCACTGTCAGGGTCTTCCAATTGACGCAGCGCCTGGGCAAAGGCGTCATCCAGCTCACGAAACTTGCGTAGCTTTTCACGCTCATCCAGCTGTTTAGAAACCTTGTGATATTTCATTGATGTTTCATCTACACCCTACTGAAAATGGTCGACATGCCTGAGCAACAGGCCATTTTAATCAAAAACTGTGCACAAACGCGTATTCTTTAAGAGCAAACTTGCCTTTGCTACCGCTTGGAAGCATAAAGACAGCAACGCGATGATCTCACCATCGGTAACAATGACTAACCGAACAGGTGATTTATGCTAATACCTTTTACGTCATCGCTGGCAAGGTACGGCCACTCTGTCTATTTCCATGCCCCGGCACGCACTGCCACCAGAGATGGCCTACCAGGTCATGAGTCACCAAACGCACCGGGAGAGTGCACAGGCAGGTCAGTCGCAAGCTACCTGTTGAACCCGCATAGGAGGCCAGATAGTGTTCAATGCAATGTCACGAGCTGAAATCTGGCTACAAGATTCGCTTGATCAACCGCTGAGTATCGAAGATCTCGCCAGGCAGTTGGGATATTCAGCCTCACAGGTACGGCGACAGTTCCGCCAGTGCTTTAACATGTCACCCCGAGCATACCGGGAGCAGCGCAGACTGGAGCGTGCCGCTGTACTGCTATCGCTGACCCAGCAAAATATAGCGCATATCGCCGCGCAATGTGGCTATGTAAATCACTCATCCTTTTCACGCGCCTTCCAGCGACGCTACCAGCTGTCGCCCAGGCATTATCGCCAGGCTCTCAACGATAGGCATCACCTGAAGCCGCCGCTAACGTCATTTACCACGACCATAAAGCAAGGCGGCCCCCGCCAAGCCGTCTATATGCGTATCTACAAGGCGGCACACGCCATCAGCGGCTTGGGTAATCGTAAGCGCCATACCAACCATCTTCCATGTCTGGAAGCTCAACTCGGCGGCTCTATCCCCGCCGTGGCCCTCCCTGACCTGCTAGCAGACAAAGTATCGGCGCTCGACAGCACGACCAAGCCGTATAAACTACGCACCGATATCGGGCTGCATATCGAAAACCAGGCGAGCACCGACAGCGTGGCTTTACCGGTTGAATATCGGCGTATCGATATTCCCTCACAACACTATGCGGTAACGCTGTTTGATGACTTTAGCGAGCTCTCGGATGCGCTGACGGCAACACTGTGCCAACTGCACTACCACCAGAGCCTTTATCACGTTAGCGGGGGCGCACCCCATGTGCTGTGGCGCAAGGGACGTCTGGAACTCAAAGTACCGTTGCAACGCCTGACATAATCACTGTTCAATACAGGGAGAAGGCTGTGAAATTGTGGAGAGCATTACCTGGCCAGAGTGGCAACACTTCGATACTGCTAAAACAAAACCGGCACTTCTGGGGGAGAAATGCCGGTTGTTAACTTAATCTTCCAGGCGCACGAGCCAGGATTCGACGGTGTCATCGCCGTGCTCGTCTTTCCAGCTACGCAGGCCTTTGTGGTTACCACCGCGGGTTTTGATCACTTCACCCGTGTTCGGGTTCTTGTAGATCTTCAGGCGACGCTTGCGGCGAGTAGCGGCAGCGGCTGCCTTGGGTGCGCTACGCTGATCGGCAGCAGGATCCAGCAATGCAATGACGTCGGATGGGCGCTTGCCAAACTCGGTCATTAACGCTTCCAGTTTAGCTTTAAATTCAAGCTCACTTTTCAGACGCTGGTCATTTTCCAAACGCTGCAGCTCTTCCTGGAGCTGCTTAAGCTGCTGTTCTTTTTGGATGTAATCATTTAACAGAGACATGGGAGGTCCTTTTATAAAAAAGATAACGGCATTGGCACTGAGCCGGAAAACTCAACACCGACTACTTCAGGATGCGGACACATTATTGCCTTAAATCCACTGATTGACAATAGTCTAGTTGATTTTAGCGCCTTTACTAAACAATTTTATACACTCTAATGCCATTAAAGGCGATGTGACAATTGCGCATACCACTTATAGCAACGCTTGCACCCCCTTAACAACAACCTATTTCAAGCAGACAGAAACAAAAACGCCGCCCCAAAGGGCGGCGTTTTCCGAGACAAGACTAGTATTAGTCCTGGCCCATCTGCTGCTTGATCAGATCACCGATCGTGGTCGGACCACCGGCAGCTTCCGGCTCTTGCTCACGCAGTTTCTTCAGGTTCTGACGCGTGTCGTCCTGCTCTTTGGCCTTGACGGACAGAGCAATCTGACGGCTCTTGCGGTCAACGCTGACGATACGCGCTTCGACGCTGTCGCCTTCGCTCAGTACGTTACGTGCGTCTTCAACACGGTCAGCACTGATTTCAGAAGCCTTCAGAACCGCGATGACGTCAGTGGCCAGCTCGATGTGAGCTTCCTTGGCGTCAACTTCTACGACGCGACCCGTCACGATGCTGCCCTTGTCGTTGACAGACAGGTATTCGGCAACCGGATCGGAATCCATCTGCTTGATGCCCAGAGAGATGCGCTCGCGCTCAGGGTCAATGGACAGGATAACGGCTTCTGCCTCGTCGCCTTTCTTGAAGTTGCGAACCGCTTCTTCACCGGTTTCCGTCCAGGAGATGTCGGACAGGTGAACCAGACCGTCGATACCGCCTTCCAGGCCGATGAAGATACCGAAGTCCGTGATGGACTTGATGGTACCAGAAACGCGGTCGCCCTTGTTGTACTCGGCGTTGAAGGTTTCCCACGGGTTAGCAGTGCACTGCTTGATACCCAGGGAGATACGACGACGCTCTTCGTCGATATCGAGCACCATAACGTCAACATCGTCGCCCACTTGAACGACTTTAGACGGATGGATGTTCTTGTTGGTCCAATCCATTTCAGACACGTGAACCAGACCTTCGACACCCTCTTCCAGCTCAGCGAAGCAGCCGTAATCGGTCAGGTTAGTGACCACTGCCTGCACTTTCATACCTTCCGGGTAACGGTCTTTGATGTTGACCCACGGATCTTCACCCAGCTGCTTCAGACCCAGAGAAACGCGGTTGCGCTCACGGTCGAATTTCAGCACTTTGACGTTGATCTCGTCGCCAACGGCAACGATTTCAGATGGATGCTTGATACGCTTCCACGCCATGTCGGTGATGTGCAGCAGGCCATCGACACCGCCCAGATCTACGAAAGCACCGTAGTCGGTCAGGTTCTTGACGATACCCTTGATTTGCTGACCTTCTTGCAGCGTGGCCAGCAGCGCTTCACGCTCGGCGCTGTTTTCGGCTTCAAGCACGGCACGACGCGATACAACGACGTTGTTACGCTTCGGATCCAGCTTGATGACTTTGAAGTCCAGCTCTTTGTTTTCCAGGTGCGCAGTGTCGCGAACCGGACGAACGTCAACCAGAGAGCCCGGCAGGAAGGCACGGATGGAGTCGACGTCGACAGTGAAGCCGCCTTTGACTTTACCGTTGATCACGCCTTTGATGATTTCGTCTTTCTCGAAGGCCGCTTCCAGAATCTTCCAAGCTTCTGCGCGCTTGGCTTTTTCACGGGACAGGCGAGTTTCGCCGAAGCCATCTTCTACGGCTTCCAGCGCAACGTGCACATCGTCACCGATCGCGATGGTCAGCTCACCATTCTCGTCACGGAATTGTGCCGCAGGGATCTGACCTTCGGATTTCAGACCAGCGTTAACGGTAACCCAGTCACCGTCGATGTCGACAACTTGAGCCGCAACGATGGCGCCCGGCTCCATGTTGATGTCGTTAAGGGACTGTTCAAACAGTTCAGCAAAGCTTTCGCTCATGGTTTTCCTACGTGATCAACGTTGTTGAGGCATAACTGCCTTCTCCGTACCACCAGCGAGTACGGGCCTAATGTCATTCAGCTTCTGGAGGTGTTAGCGCTGGTTGGACCTGACCGGGCTCACTAAGATATTACTGTCGCCCTGCCACGTCGTGACACCTTTCCAAAAACGCCGCAAGGGAGAATCAAGCGCCGTTAAACATGCCCCGTTGGGCAAGCAGCTCGGTTAGCCGATCAACCACTTCCGGTATACTCAGGCGCGTGGTGTCAAGCGTGATGGCATCATCTGCCGGCTTGAGCGGAGCCACACTGCGCTGCGTGTCGCGTGCATCGCGTGCCTGAATCTCCTTCAAAAGACTCGACAGACTAGCATCCACCCCTGCTTCCTGCAACTGCAGATGCCGTCTATGCGCCCTTTCCTCGGCACTGGCGGTCAAAAAAATCTTCAGCGGCGCCTCTGGAAACACCACTGTGCCCATATCGCGTCCATCCGCCACCAGCCCGGGAGACCGACAAAAATCCCGTTGCCGCTGAAGTAGCGACGCGCGCACCTGCGGCAATGCGGCCACCTGGGAAGCGCGCTCGCCCGCTTGCTCGGTACGAATGAGCCGACTGACGTCTTCGCCTTCCAGCAGCGTGCGTGGCCGACCCTCTTCCACCGGGAAAGCCACGTCCAGGGTTGCTGCGATATCGGCCAGCGCCGCTTCGTCATCCAACGCCACGTGATGCTTGACGGCCGCCTGGGCCGTCAACCGATAGAGCGCACCGCTATCCAGCAAATGCCAGCCCAGCCGTTCAGCCACCAGGCTGCTGATCGTGCCTTTACCGGCACCGCCGGGGCCATCGATGGTCAGCACAGGAGCGTTAGCGGTCATGGACGTCCTCCACATCGACACGCATACCGATACGCTGAGCCAGCGTCACGAAGCCAGGGAAGGACGTTGCCACGTTGGCGCAATCGTCGATGACGATCTCAGCACCCGCGCGCAGGGAGGCAATCGCAAACGCCATGGCAATGCGGTGATCGCCGAGGCTATCGATGCGGCCACCGCCGTAACTCGGCATGCTCTCGTCACCGTTACCGATGATGTCGATGCCGTCTTCCACGACCGTATGCTCGACACCCAGAATCGCCAAACCATCTGCCATGGCCTGAATACGGTCCGACTCTTTGACGCGCAGCTCTTCAGCTCCGCGCAGCCGCGTGGTGCCTTGTGCATTGGCCGCCGCAATGAACAGCGCCGGGAATTCATCGATGGCGAGCGGCACTTGATCGACAGGAATATCGATACCCTTCAGCGGCGCATAGCGAATACGGATATCCGCCACGGGCTCACCGCCTACCTCGCGCTGGTTTTCAAGCGTCAGGTCAGCGCCCATCAGGGTCAGAATATTGATGACACCGATACGCGTCGGGTTGATGCCCACGTGCTCCAGCGTGATGTCGGAACCAGGGGTAATGGCCGCGGCGACCAGGAAGAAGGTAGCCGAAGAGATATCGGAGGGCACGTCAATCGGCCCCGCCGTCAGTTGACCGCCTCCCTGCAGCCAGCAGGTGTCGCCCTCGCGAGAAACGGCGTAGCCAAACCCGTTGAGCATCCGTTCGGTATGATCGCGAGTCGGCGCTGGCTCGCGCACGCGGGTCTCTCCCTCGGCGTAGAGCCCTGCCAGCAGCAGGCACGACTTCACCTGAGCACTGGCCATGGGCATATCATAATGAATGCCTTTCAGCGCAGCGCCGCCATGAATTTTCAATGGCGGACGACCACCCTCTGCCGTGTCGATGGTCGCTCCCATCAGGCGCAGCGGGTCTGCCACACGCCCCATGGGGCGCTTGGTGAGTGACTCATCACCGGTCAATTCGCTATCGAACGCCTGACCCGCCAGCAGCCCGGCAAACAGGCGCATGGCAGTGCCAGAGTTACCTACATACAGCGGGCCTGCCGGCGCCTTGAGGCCGTGCATGCCAACCCCATGAATGGTCACACGCCCCTGGTGCGGGCCTTCGATGGCTACCCCCATTTCACGAAAGGCCTGTAAGGTGGCCAGACTATCTTCGCCCTCCAGGAAGCCCTTGACCTCGGTCACCCCTTCGGCCAACGCGCCAAGCATGATCGAGCGGTGAGACATGGATTTATCGCCCGGCACCCGCAAACGCCCCTGCGCCTGGCCGCCTGGCTGCACTCGATAAGTCACTTGACCGTGTGGTTGCATATGATATTCCGCCTGATAACTGGTTTTATTCAATAACGTATCAAAATAGTGGCGAGCATGACTGGCCCGATCGAAGGTGGCAATCATCGCATCGCTGTCGG
Organism: Halomonas sp. 141; assembly: GCF_002810305.1. Classification (NCBI taxonomy): domain Bacteria; kingdom Pseudomonadati; phylum Pseudomonadota; class Gammaproteobacteria; order Oceanospirillales; family Halomonadaceae; genus Halomonas; species Halomonas sp. 141. Next base: position 108,443 of record NZ_PINZ01000001.1, on the reverse strand, counting down.
CACTTTCTACCGCTTGGCGCAGCCGCTTGAGCCCCGCTTCGAAATCATCCAGAGAAGAAAGCACGGCGTCACGATTGGCCACGAAAATATCGCGCCACATGACCGGGTCGCTGCCTGCAATACGGGTAAAATCACGAAACCCGCCCGCGGCATAGCGGAAGATATCCAGCCGCTCGTCCTGCCGCGCCAGCGTGTCCACCAGTGAAAATGCCAACAAGTGGGGCAAGTGACTGGTGCGCGCCAGCACCTGATCATGGCGCTCGACGCTCATTTGCAGCACGTCGGCGCCACAGGCTCTCCACAAGGTTTCTACTCGCGCCAGCGCTACCGGGTCGACATCCGGCTCCGGCGTCAGGATCACCTTGTGATTAACGTACAGCGATGGATTGGCGGCTGCCACACCGCTTTTCTCGGAGCCCGCAATAGGATGACCCAGCACGATATTGGGCATGACACGGCCGAATACGCGCTCGGCACAATCACGTATGGTGGCCTTGGTACTGCCTACGTCGGTGATCACGACATCGGGAGCCGCCTGATCGAGAGAACGCGACAGCGTGCTCATCACGCTTTCCATGGCCAGCACCGGCACCGCCAGCACGACCATGGAAACGTCTTTCAAGCAGTTGGCAAGCTCGACACCGCCGGCATCCACCAGCCCCAGCTCGATGCCCAATGCCACTTCCTGCTCATTGGGGTCGCAGGCGATGATCTGGCCAGCGTAGCCCGAGGCACGCAATGCGGCAGCCAAGGAGCTGCCGATCAGACCAAGGCCGACAATCAGAATGCGCGGTTCGACACACGCCACCCGAGGTGCAAGAGAAGGTGAAACCGTCACAGCACACCCTGAGGGTAGGAACCCAGCACCCGCAGTTCAGAGGCGCGCAGGCGAACTTCTTCCAGCACCGCAGCCACCTGGGGCTCGTCACGGTGGCCCTTGAAGTCGATGAAGAAGACGTAGTTCCACACACCGGTGCGCGAGGGCCGCGTTTCGATACGCGTCAGATCGATCTTGTGGCGGTGGAAGGGCTCCAGCAAATCGTGCAGCGCACCGGGCTGGTTACGCATTGCCACGACGATGGAGGTCTTGTCTTCGCCCGACATGGGCACGTCCTGATTGCCAATGATCAGGAAGCGCGTGGAGTTATCCGGTCGGTCTTCGATTTTGTCGGCAATGCGCTCGAGGCCATACAGCTTGGCGGCCATGTCGCCGGCAATTGCGGCGCTGTGCCACTCGGTTTTCACCAGCTTGGCGGCTTCGGCGTTGGAAGAGACCGGCACCCGCTCGGCATGAGGGTAGTGGGCATCCAACCACTTGCGGCACTGACCGAACGACTGAGGGTGCGAATAGATGCGTGACACCTTCTCTTGACGCGTGGTTTCACTGATCAAGAGATGATGGTGAATGCGCAGCACCACTTCACCACAAATCCTGATGGAGGAGTCCATGAACGTGTCGAGGGTGTGATTGACCACCCCTTCGGTGGAGTTCTCGACGGGAACGACGCCATAGTTGACGGCCCCCGCCTCCACTTCCCGGAACACTTCATCAATGGCCGCCATCGGCAGGCTGACGGCGCTTTCACCGAAATGCTTCAACGCGGCCTGCTGGGTGAAGGTGCCTTCAGGCCCGAGATAAGCCACCTTGACCGGCTGCTCCAGCGCCAGGCAGGCAGACATGATTTCGCGAAACAGCCGCGCCATTTCTTCGGAGTCCAAAGGCCCCTTGTTCAACGCCATGATACGGCGCAGCACCTGGGCTTCGCGCTCCGGTCGGTAGAACACCGCATCCTTGTCCTGAGCCAGCTTGACGTGAGCCACCTGCTGGGCACAGTTGGCCCGCTCACTGATCAAACGCAGAATATCGCCATCCAGCTGGTCGATACGTTGACGCAAGTCGTCGAGATTGATCGGCGTATCGGACATGGGGGTTAGCCTCTTCGTTGTTCGAAATCTGCCATGAAGGCAATTAACGCATCCACCGCATCTTCCGGCACCGCGTTATACAAGCTGGCACGCATGCCGCCGACGCTGCGGTGACCCTTGAGATTCAGCAGTCCGGCCTCGTCGGCCTCCTTGAGGAAGGCACCATCCAGCCGGTCATCCGCCAGCACGAACGGCACGTTCATGCGCGACCGATTGGCTGTGGCGATAGGATTGCTGTAGAAGTCACTGCCATCGATGGCCGCGTAAAGTTTTTGCGCCTTGCGCTGGTTCATGCGGTCCATGGCGTCCAGCCCGCCAATGTCGTTTTTCAACCACTGAAACACCAGGCCCGAGAGGTACCAGGCGTAGGTAGGCGGGGTATTCACCATCGAGCCTGCGTCAGCCAGCATCTGGTAGTCGAACAGCGAAGGGACGCTTGCAGGCGCCTTGCCCAGCAGATCATCGCGGACGATCACGATGGTCAATCCCGCCGGACCGATGTTCTTCTGCGCCCCGGCATAAATCACCCCGAAGTCGCTGACATCGACAGGCCCCGACAGGATATTGGAGGACATGTCGCAGACCAGGGGCACGTCGCTGCCATCGGCACGGGTGACGTCTGGCACGTAGTCGAACTCAAGCCCTCCAATGGTTTCATTGGAGGTGTAATGCAGGTAGGCCGCGTCGCTGCTGAGCGACAGGGAAGCTTCGTCAGGCACCGCCAGATGTCCATTGGACTCGCTGCTGCCCGCCACATGGCAGGCAAAACCGAGCCGCTTGGCTTCGCTCAGCGCCTTCTTGCCCCAAATGCCCGTCTGGATGAAGTTGGCACTACCGCCTCCACCCAGCAGGTTCATGGGGAGCATGGCAAACTGCATGCTGGCACCGCCCTGAAGAAACAGCACCTTGTACTGATCAGGGATGGCCAGCAGAGACCGCAGATCGGCTTCTGCCTGCTCGGCAATGGCAATGAACTCATCGCTGCGATGACTCATTTCCATCACCGACAAACCGCGCCCCTGATAGTCGAGCAGCTCACTGCGAGCGCGCTCCAGTACGGCAACAGGCAGGGCCGCAGGCCCTGCGCAAAAATTATAATGACGTGTCATCGGTTCCCGGTTCCTGTGCGCCATTGTCTTGTTCGTCTGGCTCGACCGCCTCGGGCGCTCCCGTATCTTCGGGCTCATCGACACGCACGGTTTTCACCAGCTGCTCTTCTTTGCCCAGGCGAATCAGCATTACGCCCTGGGTATTACGCGACGTGATCGACACTTCTTCCACCCGCGTACGCACCAGGGTGCCACGGTCGGTGATCAGCATCATTTCATCGCTGTCATACACTTGCATGGCCGCCACCAGGGCGCCGTTGCGCTCACTGGTCTGCATGGCAATCACACCCTGCCCACCGCGACCACGCAGCGGGAACTCTTCGAGGCGCGTGCGCTTGCCATAGCCCTTCACACTGGCGGTGAGGATGTAGATCTGACCATCGCTCTGCGCCAGCTCGGCGGCATCTGCCGAGGCTTCCTGCTCGGCATCGGCGTCCGCTTCAGCATCGATTTGCTGGCTCTTGGGAATGATCAGGCTGATCACTTCCGCGTCGTCCAGCAGGCGCATGCCGCGCACACCGCGAGCGGTACGGCCCATGGCGCGCACGTTGCCTTCCTCGAAACGAATCGCCTTGCCATTGGAAGAGAGCAGCATGACGTGGTCGCTGCCCGAGGTAATCGCAGCCCCCACCAGGCGGTCGCCCTCTTCCAGATCGATGGCAATCAAGCCCACGCTGCGCGGGCGAGAGAACTGCTCGAGACTGGTGCGCTTGACGGTACCGTTGGCGGTGGCGAAGAAAATGTAGTGTTCGGGGTCGTAGTCACGCACAGGCAGGATGGCGTTGACCGACTCGCCCTCTTCCAGCGGCAGCATGTTCACCAACGGCTTGCCGCGTGAACCACGGCTGGCGTTGGGCATCTCGTACACCTTCAGCCAATACACCTTGCCACGGTTGGAGAACAGCAGCACCGTGTCATGGGTCGAGGCAACCAGCAGATGCTCGATGACGTCCTCGTCCTTCATGGCCGTGGCGGACTTGCCGCGACCACCCCGACGCTGGGCCTGATAGTCCGAAAGCGGCTGCGTCTTGGCGTAGCCCGAACGCGACACCGTGACCACCATGTCTTCTTCGGCAATCAGGTCTTCGATGGACAGGTCCAGGTGGCTGGCCTGAATTTCCGTGCGACGGTCGTCGCCGAACTGGTCGCGCACCGCATGCAGCTCTTCCCGAATCACCTCCATGAGGCGGTCGGCAGAGGCAAGAATTTCTGTGAACTCGGCAATCTTTTCGAGAATCGACAGGTACTCATCCAGCAGCTTTTCGGTTTCGAGGCCGGTCAAGCGGTGCAGACGCAGTTCCAGAATCGCCTGAGCCTGAGCAGGCGAAAGGCGATACTCGGTGGCCGAGGGGTTCAGTCCAAACCCTTCATCCAGGTCTTCGGGCTTGCAGGAAGTGGCACCGGCACGCTCCAGCATGGCCGTCACCTGGCCCGGCTGCCATACCTTGTCCAGCAGCTTCTCGCGGGCTTCGGCGGCATTGGGCGATGCCTTGATCAGCTCGATGACTTCATCGATGTTCGAGATGGCGACAGCCAGGCCTTCCAGCAGATGGCCGCGCTCACGCGCTTTCTTGAGTTCGAACAGGGTACGCCGCGTGACGACTTCCCGACGATGGCGGATGAACGCCTCGAGCATCTCTTTCAGATTGAGTGTGCGCGGCTGGCCATTTTCCAGCGCCACCATGTTGATACCGAAGACATTCTGAAGCTGGGTCTGGGCAAACAGGTTATTGACCACGACCTCGCCAGACTCACCGCGCTTGACTTCGATCACCACACGCAAGCCATCCTTGTCGGACTCGTCGCGCAGCTCGGCAATGCCCTCGATCTTTTTCTCTTTGACCAGCTCGGCGATCTTCTCGATCAGCCGCGCCTTGTTCACCTGATACGGCAGTTCGGTGACGATGATGTGATCACGCCCGGTCTTGTCATCGTGTTCGATGGTGTGACAAGCGCGCACGTAGATGCGTCCACGCCCGGTGCGGTAGGCATCCAGAATGCCGGCACGACCATTGATGATGCCGCCGGTGGGGAAATCAGGCCCGGGGATGTACTGCATGAGGTCATCGACGGTCAGGGTGTAGTCGTCGATCAGCGCCAGGCAACCATCGATCACTTCCCGCATGTTATGGGGAGGAATGTTGGTGGCCATGCCCACGGCAATACCCGAGGAGCCGTTGATCAGCAGGTTCGGCACTTTGGTGGGCAGCACATCGGGGATACGTTCGGTGCCGTCGTAGTTATCGACCCAATCGACGGTATCTTTTTCGAGATCCGCCAGCAGCTCGTGGGCCAGGCGCGCCATGCGCACCTCGGTGTAACGCATGGCAGCCGCGTTGTCGCCGTCGATGGAACCAAAGTTACCCTGACCATCGACCAGCACGTGACGCATGGAGAAGTGCTGTGCCATGCGAACGATGGTGTCATACACTGCTCTGTCACCATGCGGGTGGTACTTACCGATGACATCGCCGACGACACGCGCCGACTTCTTGTACGGTTTGTTCCAGTCATTCCCCAGCTCATGCATGGCAAACAGCACACGGCGATGAACCGGCTTGAGGCCGTCGCGCACATCGGGGAGCGCACGACCAATAATGACACTCATCGCATAGTCGAGGTACGACTGCTTGAGCTCGTCTTCAATATTGACGGGCAAGATTTCTCTGGCGATGTCACCCATGAAAGTCAGATCCTTTGCACTGCATTGGCACTGCGAGAGTTGAAAGCGCTTGAAAATGCCGCCTTTAGCTAACCAGCAAGGCGGCGCGCAGAGTCGCTCACATCATACCACTGCATACGCATCAAGGGCAGTCGGTGACACCTCCATTGCTATTTAAGCCAAAAAGGCCTCTTTGCCGACCTGCAGCCCCATGAGCGCTTCACGCACGTCGCCTTCGATAGTCGCCGCGCGATTTTGCTGCATGTCCAGCAGCACGAAGGTCAGATCCGCCTGGGCGACCACGCTGCCATCCTGACGCACGATGCGGTGATGGCAAAGCGCACTGCGCTCATTCACGTCGATGATGCCGGTCTGCACCGTGAGATCGTCCCCTTGCAAGGCTGCCGCACGGTAATCGATATTCAGATTCACCACGACGAACGCCCGCTTCGCCTGATGCAGCTGCTTCATCAATTGCGGGTGCTCATCGAAAAATGCCCAACGCCCCTCCTCCATGAACTCCAGGTAGCGCGCATTGTTGACGTGGCCATAGCCGTCCAGGTGGTAGCCCCGCACCCGCATGGTAACGCTGGAAATCGCTTCAGACATGACAACCTCTTTTATTGATGACAGTGATCAGCAGGCGCAGGCACCTGCCAGCGACAGGCAACATGCCCCACACAAATCAAACACAAGTTTAAAACTAGTGCAACAGCATGACGGCACACCAGAGTGCTGGCAGGAAAGGCCTGCTTTCGACATAATGTGCCACCTTTTAAACAGGATTGGTGACATGTGGTTCAAGCACCTGCATCTATATCGCCTGCACGGCGCGCCCGAGCTCGACAGCCACACCCTGGCCAACGCGCTGGATGAACACGCCGCCAAGCCATTGGGCAATGCGGATGCTCGCCGACTAGGCTGGACCGCGCCCGCAGGCCGCCTGGGCGGCGGACAGCGCCTGCACGAGATCCAGGGACATCGGCTGCTGTCGGCACTGCGCCAGGAACGTCTGCTGCCTGCCTCGGTGGTCAAGGAAGAGGTCGATGAGAAAGTCGCCGACATCGAAGCCAGCGAAGGACGCAAGGTGACGCGCAAGGAAAAGACGGCTCTCAAGGAGCAGGTCACCGAAGAGCTGATGCCTCGCGCCTTCGTGCGCAGCCAGAAAATCGACCTCTGGTGGGACACCCAGCATCAGCTGATTGGCATCAATGCCAGCTCGCGCACCCGCGCCGAAGACGTGCTGGACCTGCTGCGGGAAACCCTGGGCAGCCTCAAGGCAACGCCGCTCAGCAGCCAGACGTTGCCGATACGCGCCATGACGACCTGGCTGGGTGACCCCGCCAGCCGCCCCGCCGACCTGCAGCTGGGCGACCAGGTAGAGCTGAAGGCGAAAGGCGATGACGGCGTACTGCGCGCCCGCCAGGTGGACCTGGATAGCGACGAAATACAGCAGCTGCTCGAAAGCGGCCGTCAGGCCAGCAAGCTGGCCATGCAGATAGAGGGCCGCTTGAGCTTCGTGCTGCATGACGACCTTGCTCTGAAATCTCTACGCTTTGGCGATGCGCTGATCGAAGAGGCCGACCACGCTGATGATGGCGACGATGCCCTGGCACGCCTGGAAACCGATTTCATTTTGATGGCCCAATCGCTGTCCGAGGACATTCGCCGCCTCATGGCGTGGCTGGGCGGTGAAACCGAGCGGGAACCGAGTGCGCTCTCCGGCACCCAAGATGGGCACGCCCAACCTTCTCGGTGAATCGATCACTTACTTGCTGACACGTTACGGATCGCATGACTCAACACAATAACGCTCCTTACGCAGACACCACGAGTGACCCTTGGGCCGATATTCGCCCCTATACGGATCATGAGGTTCCTGAAGTTATTGCTCGACTTTCTCACGACACAGAGCTGCTGGATGCGCTGACCCGATTTCGCCTGCCACGCATGGCCAAGTGGGCACCGCCGCTGGCCAGGGCGCTGGCCGGTCACGCGGTGCGTCGTGAGGTCAAGGGCGTGACCAGCGTGCATGAATTTCAGATGCGCATTGCCCGTTACATGGAGCGAATGATTCGCACCACCACGACGGCTTTTGACGTCTCAGGCCTGGACAAGCTCGATGAGCATAGTGCTTATCTCTTCATCGGCAATCACCGCGACATTTCGCTGGACCCGGCATTCGTCAACTATGCGCTCTACCAAGCGGGTCGTGACACCGTGCGTATCGCGATTGGCGACAACCTGCTGAAGAAGCCCTACGTCACGGACCTGATGCGCCTGAACAAGAGTTTCATCGTGCCGCGCAGCGCCAGGGGCAAGCGGGCCATGCTGGCTGCCTACCAGCAGCTGTCAGGCTACATTCGTCACTCGATCACCGACGACAACCACTCCATCTGGATGGCCCAGCGGGAAGGCCGCGCCAAGAACAGCATCGACCGTACCGACCCCGCCATCATCAAGATGCTGATCATGGCCAAACGGCTTGCCGAACGCGACATCGTCTTTGGTGAAGCAGTAGCGGAACTCAAGCTGGTGCCCGTTTCCATCAGCTATGAATACGACCCTTGTGACGTGCAAAAAGCCCAGGAGCTGCACGACATCGCTACCCACGGTCGCTATGCCAAAAGTGAGTTCGAAGACATTCGCTCCATCGTCTCCGGCATCACCGGCCCCAAAGGCCGCGTTCAGCTGCGCTTTGGCAGCCCGGTAGGCTCGGACATGGAGACCCCTGGTGAAGTCGCCGCCGAGATCGACCGCCAGGTCATCGGGGGCTATCGGCTTTTCCCGAGCCATTACCTGGCCCTGGAAGCACTGGGTGAATCACCGGAGCTGGTGGCACGTAAGTCGATCACCCGCCAGGACCGCGAGCGCTTCAAGGCGCGGCTTGCCGAAGTACCGGAAGCACTACGCCCCTATTGGCTGGAGCAGTACGCCAACCCCGTCAAGCACAAGGCCGGCAGGCTGAGCCTGTAACCCGGTTAGTCATTGATCGCGTTGGGCAGGCCATGCGACTTTGCATGCTCAACATGCAAAAAAGTGCTATGGTCAAGGCATTCATTGGTCCCACCAGGGCACCTGCCCTGGCGTGGTCTTAAGGAGACTCCCATGTCCGCATCAGAAATCCAAAAAACGCGCATTATCAACGAACTGCGTGGGTTCATTCGCAAGCTTCTCCAGGATCCCAAAATCCTCGAGCAGTCGCTGGCCATTGCCCGCCAGCAGCTTGCGGAAGGTAGCAGCCCTGCCGTCATGGCGCGCATTGCCAACGAAATTTCCGACACCACCAGCGTGCACATCCCTGAAGACCCTGCCGAGCACTCCGATGCCGACAAGCTGTTTCTGGAACTGCTGCGCGAAGTGGTTCTGGAAGAGCAGGCACTGTACTAGTTGTCGCTGACTGCATGCCAGGTGGCGACACACGTTTATCTCACTCCATTTATTTGTTTTGCCAAGACGGAATCAACCTTCACCATGTCCAACACTGCTCCACGCAACATTCTGGTGACCAGCGCACTGCCCTATGCCAACGGTGCCATCCACCTGGGTCATCTGCTTGAGTACATCCAGACCGACATCTGGGTACGTTTTCAGAAAAGCCGTGGCCAGCAGTGCTACTACGTATGCGCCGACGACGCCCATGGTACGGCCATCATGTTGCGAGCCGAGCAGGAAGGCATCTCCCCGGAAGCGCTGATCGAAAGAGTCTCCCGGGACCATCAGCAAGACTTTGCTCGCTTTGGCGTGGGCTTTGACAACTACCACTCCACCCACTCCGAAGAGAACCGTCACTACAGCGAGCTGATCTACAAACGCCTGCGCGACAAGGGCCATATTGCGACCCGCGACATCGAGCAGATGTACGACCCCCAGAAAGGCCTGTTCCTGGCGGATCGGTTCATCAAGGGCACCTGCCCCAAATGCCATGCTGACGATCAGTACGGGGATAACTGCGAGAAGTGCGGCGCTACTTATACCCCCGCTGATTTGATCAATCCGGTGTCCGCCATTTCCGGCGCCACGCCCGAGGTACGTAGCTCGACCCACTACTTCTTCAAGCTGCCGGACTTCGCCGAGTTCTTGCAACAGTGGATCAACGACGGTCACGTTCAGCCCCAGATCCGCAACAAGCTGATGGAGTGGTTCGAATCCGGCTTCAATGAGTGGGACATTTCTCGGGACGCGCCCTATTTCGGCTTTGAGATCCCGGATGCGCCCGGCAAATATTTCTACGTCTGGCTGGATGCCCCCATCGGCTACCTGGCCAGCTTCAAGAACCTGTGTGACCGCCAAGGCATCGACTTCGACAGCTTCTGGCAGCCGAACACCAACGCGGAGGTCTACCATTTCATCGGCAAGGATATCGTCTACTTCCACGCCCTGTTCTGGCCGGCCATGCTCCATGGGGCAGAGTTCCGTACGCCCACGGCGGTCAACTGTCACGGCTTCCTGACCGTGGATGGTGCCAAGATGTCCAAGTCCCGTGGCACCTTCATCAAGGCCGCCACCTATGCCGAGCACCTCAACCCCGAGTATCTGCGCTACTACTTTGCCGCCAAGCTGACCTCCAAGGTCGACGACCTCGACCTGAACCTCGACGACTTTGCCGCGCGCGTGAACTCGGATCTGGTCGGCAAGGTCGTGAACATTGCCAGCCGCTGTGCAGGCTTCGTCAAAAAGCTCGGCGGCGGAACGCTCTCCGAACATTGCGCTGAACCGGCCATGGTTGCCCGCTTCATCTCGGCCGGTGAGGATATCGCTGCCGATTTCGAAGCGCGGGAATTCAGCCGCGCCATGCGCAAGATCATGGAGCTGGCCGATGAAGCCAATACCTACATCGCTGACAAAGCGCCCTGGGCACTGGCCAAGCAGAACGGACGCGAACAGGAAGTGCTGGAAATCTGCTCGGTGGGCATCAACCTGTTCCGCCAGCTGATGGTCTATCTGGCGCCGGTGGTGCCGAGCATGGCAGAGCAAGCGCGTGAGTTTATAAATGTTGACACTTTGAATTGGGAGAGTCGTGGTAACGTTCTGGTGAACCACGCCATCAACAAATTCAAACCGCTGATGACCCGGGTAGAGCGAGACAGGATCGACGCCATGATCGACGCTTCCAAGGAGGATCTAGTGGAAGAGCAGAAACTCAAGAACACCCCTAAAGGCCCACTGGCCGAGGATCCCATCGCCGCCGAGATCAGCTTCGATGATTTCGCTAAAGTCGACCTGCGGATTGCGCGTATCGCCAAGGCAAAGTACGTGGAAGGCGCAGACAAGCTGCTGCAGCTGACACTCGACCTGGGCGGCGAGACCCGCAACGTCTTTTCCGGCATTCGCTCGGCCTACTCTCCAGAAGCGCTGGAAGGACGACTGACCGTGATGGTCGCCAACCTGGCCCCGAGAAAAATGCGCTTCGGCCTGTCAGAAGGTATGGTGTTGGCGTCCGCCAATAACGACGGTATCTATCTGCTCTCCCCGGACTCCGGCGCTGAGCCCGGTCAGCGGGTAACCTGACCAGCGCACCGTACGCAGAGCACGGACCGCCTCAAGGGGCATGGCCAACCGCCTGCCCCTTGTTATTTAGGGCGATGAAATTCAGCGACCATGACAGCGACTCTATATCCATATCGAGCGCCGTCCATCGCGACAACAGGACTGAGTGTACCCATGGTTCATCGCTGGGCTTTGTCATTGCGCTTTCGCTTTCTCGCTTTGCTGGGTAGCGTATTAGTGTGCGCCATGCTGGCACTGGGGGCGCTGAGTCACTGGCTGATCTTTCCTGCTCTACAGGCAGAGGAAAGGGCCGCTGCTCACCGGGAGCTGGATCGCACCGCCCGCGGTCTGGTCTTGAGCCAACAGCAGCTGCATGCACAAGTGCGCGACTGGGCGCACTGGGACGATACCTATCGTTTCCTGCAAGGCGATTACCCGGGCTTCACCGAGGTGAATTTTAGCGCGCAAATGTTCGAGGACATGCGCTATCAGCTCATGGCGCTCTTCACCCTCGATGGTGAGCTGTATCTGCTATCGGGCATCGACCCGCAAACAGGCCAGTTCAGCACCTGCACCTCAGCCACCGGCGAGTGCACTTGGATGGCTCCCTGGTCCCATACCATGCAGCAGGCCATCGGGGAGGGCCATGCCAACGAGGTCCACATCGCCATCGAAGGGTGGCCAGCCTTGCTGGCGGGTAGCCCTATCCTGCAAACCGACGAGAGTGGCCCCGCCGCGGGGTGGCTGTTCAAGCTACGTGCGCTGAACGACTCATGGCAAGCCCTCATGGCGGATTACACAGGGCTGCCCATCGCGCTGTCGGTGACGGACGCGACACATCCGCCGGAAGCGCAGTTGACCTTTTCCGACGACACGGCCTATGCCGAACAATACTTCCCAACGCTAGGCAGTGCCAGCCAGCTAGCCTTGGGGATCGAGCTCAACCGGCATCGCTATCTAAGCAGCTTGACGACCTTCAACTACGTCCTGATCTGGACGGCCGTGCTGATGTCTCTGGTCATCGGGCTGGTGTTGCTGGTGCTGGAGCGGCTGGTACTGAAGCCCTTGCGCCAGTTGACCCACTTTACCCAACAGTTGGCGCCAGCAGAGGCGGCAACGCTCACCCTGGCAGAGCGGCGGGATGAGATCGGCACCTTGTCACGCGCGTTTCACCAGCAACTCGCCTGCCAACGCCAGTTGAACACCGAGCTGATCAAGCTCTCCACCCATGATCCGTTGACAGGCCTGCCCAATCGGCGGCTGTTCGACCAGCGTCTGGAGGCTGCCATTACGGATGCCCAGCAGCACCCCGTCGCCGTCATGATGCTGGATATCGATCATTTCAAACTCTATAACGATCATTATGGGCATGTGCAGGGTGACAAATGCCTGCAACAAGTCGCGCAAGTACTTGAGCGCTGCGCTGCTGCGCGTGGCTATCTGATTGCCCGCACCGGTGGCGAAGAGTTCAGCGCCCTGCTGCTTGCCACGGAGCCTTCGCAAGCCCTGCAGCTTGCCCGGCACATCATCGCGGCCATCGACCAGCTCGCACTACCCCATGCCACTTCGCCCGTCTGCCATCATGTCACCATCAGCGTGGGCGTTGGCTCGCTGCAGGATAGCCAGACGGCTCAGCCAAGCGCCGTCATGAGCACCGCCGACCAGGCGCTGTACATGGCGAAGGCGCAAGGCAGACACCGCGCCGTTCGATTTGCATCTCCGCTAGCCAGCGACGCCAGTTCCACGCACAATACGCCGCCATGAACGAACTGTTTGTCATTCTGATCAGCACCGCGCTGGTCAATAATTTCGTGTTGGTCCAGTTTCTTGGCTTATGCCCTTTCATGGGTGTCTCCAACAAGCTGGAGTCGGCCATGGGCATGTCGCTGGCCACCACCTTCGTGCTTACCCTGGCCTCGGCGGCCAGCTACGTGGTGTACCACGGCCTGCTGGTACCGCTGGACATTACCTACCTGCGAACGATCAGTTTTATCGTGGTCATTGCTGCCGTCGTACAGTTCACCGAGATCATGGTGCGTCAGCTGAGCCCGCTGCTGCATCAAGTTCTGGGTATTTTCCTGCCCCTGATCACCACCAACTGCGCCGTGCTCGGGGTGGCGCTGCTGTCGCTCAACCGCGAACTGAGCTTCTTCTACACCACCCTCTATGGCCTGGGCGCGGCAGCAGGTTTCTCGCTGGTGCTGGTGCTGTTCGCCGCCATGCGTGAACGGCTGGCCGGTGCCGATATACCAAAGCCGTTCCAGGGCGCCGCCATTGCCATGGTGACCGCCAGCCTGATGTCGCTGGCGTTTCTGGGCTTTTCCGGCCTGGTGCAGGGGGCATCGTGATGGGCGAATCATTGTCATGGTGGGGGGTCGCCAGCGCCGTGGGCGCATTGACCACTCTGGGCCTGCTGTTCGGGGCGCTGCTGGGTTTGGCCAGCGCGCGCTTCAAGGGGGATGAAAATCCCCTGGTGGAGCAGATCGATGCGCTGCTGCCACAAACCCAGTGTGGCCAGTGCGGCTACCCCGGCTGCCGCCCCTACGCCGAAGCGATCAACCAGGGCGATGCCATCAACAAGTGCCCGCCCGGCGGAGACGCCACGGTAGTGGCCTTGGCCGAGCTGCTGGGCCGCGAACCAGCGCCCCTGGATGGCGAAGCCCCCAGCGAAGATCGCGTGGCCTTCATCCGCGAAGCCGAGTGCATTGGCTGCACCAAATGCATTCAGGCCTGCCCGGTGGATGCCATCATCGGCGCGGCCAAACAGATGCACACGGTCATCGAAGACGAATGTACCGGCTGCGATTTATGCGTCGCCCCTTGCCCGGTGGACTGCATCGACATGCTGCCACGGCGCAAGCCGTTGAGTCAGTGGGAGCCCATTATCAGCGACCGCGCAACGCCAGGGAGTGCTCATGTCCCGTCATGATTTTCCCGGCGGCATTTATCCGCCCGAGCGCAAGCGGCGCTCACTCACCGCGCCGCTGAGGGCGGCCCCGCTGCCTGCTCAAGTGGTGTTGCCCCTCGATCAGCATGTCGGCAAACCCGCCCTGCCCTGCGTGGCCGCAGGCGAGCGCGTGAAGGTGGGCACTGTGGTGGCCCGCAAAGGTGGACTGGTATCGGCCAATGTGCATGCCAGCCTGAGCGGCACCGTGCGTGAGGTCAGCCCTCAGTCGGTGACGATCGTAGGCGACGGCGACGATGAGTGGCAGCGGCTGGCCCCGCTCGACTGGCAGCGGGCGGAGCCTTCAGCGCTGGTGGCACGCCTGGACGACAGCGGCCTGGCAGGGCTGGGCGGGGCTGGCTTTCCGACTCACGTCAAAGCGCAGGTCAGTCTGCAGCACCCCATCGATACGCTGGTGGTCAATGCCGCCGAATGCGAGCCCTACATCACCGCCGACGACATGACGCTGCGCCACTATGCCGCCCAGGTGCTGGAAGGCGCGGCAATTTTGGCCACCCTGTGTGCCGCGTCGCGTATCGTCGTGGGTATCGAGGATAACAAGCCCGAGGCACGGCAAGCCCTGCAGGCGGCGCTGCCCCAGGTGCCATCGCCGCTTCCGGTGACGCTCGAGGTGATCGAAACCCGCTACCCCAGCGGGGGCGAGCGACAGCTGATCAAAAAGCTGCTGGGCAGAGACGTGCCCAGCGGCGGCCTGCCAGCGGATGTGGGCGTTCTGTGTCACAACCCGGGGACGCTGCTGGCGGCACAGCAGGCCATCTGTGAGGGCACACCGCTGGTCGAGCGCATCGTTACCCTGACAGGCGAGGCCATCGAAAGGCCCGGCAACTACTGGGTACGTCTGGGCACCCCGATAGAGGGTCTGCTTCAGCAGGCGGGGCTGGCGCCGGATGCCCTGCATCAAGTGGTGGTAGGTGGGCCCATGATGGGGAGAGCGCTGGCATCGCTGGACGTTCCGGTTCTCAAAACCACCAACTGCCTGATTGCCGCCACGCGCCAGGAACTGCCCCCGGCGCCAGACGCTTCCCCCTGTATTCGCTGCGGTGCCTGCGAAACCGTCTGCCCAGTGCAGCTACTGCCCCAGCAGCTGCATTGGCACGCGCAAAGTGGCCATGACGCGGCCCTGGAAAAACAGCACCTGTTCGACTGCATCGAATGCGGCGCCTGCAGTTTCGTATGCCCCAGCCATATCCCGCTGGTGGCGGAATACCGCACGGCCAAGCAACGGATCCGTTTGAAACGCATCGAAACCGCCAAGGCAGAGCACGCGCGCCACCGCTTCGAGTTCCGCCAGGCCAGGCTGGCCCGGGAAGAGGCGGAGAAGCAGGCTCGCCGCCAGGCGCGGCTTGCCCAGCAGCGTCAGCCGTCGTCATCGGGTGTCGAGCCCCGCACCACAGAGCTGCCAGCCGTTGACCTGCGCAGCTTGCGCATCGCACAGACCGCGGCCAGGGCGGCGGTCAAAAAAGCCGAGAAGGCGCTGGCACGCGCCGTGGCAGAAGACCCTCAACAATCCCAGGAGGACCTGGAGATGCAGCTGGCCACTGCCCAGGAAAACCTGCTCGCCGCGGACGCCCGACTGGCCGATGCCAGAGCCCGCGAACGGGAGCAAACGACACCATGAGCATGCTCCAGGCCTCGACGCTGGGCCTTGCCCCCTCCTCGGCATCGATCATGCGCTGGGTCATCCTGGCAACCCTGCCGGGGCTACTGGCTATGACCTTCTATTTTGGGCTGGGGGTGCTGACCAACGTGGCAGTGGCCGCCGGCGTTGCCATGCTGGCAGAGGCCGCCATACTCGCCCTGCGCCGTCGCCGCGTGGTTGCTACCTTGACCGACGGCAGTGCCCTGCTGACGGGCGTTCTGCTGGGCGCCTCGCTGCCCCCCGGTAGCCCCTGGTGGCTGCTGGCGGTAGGGGCCATCGCCGCGGTGGTGGTCGCCAAGCAGCTGTATGGAGGGCTGGGGCACAACCCCTTCAATCCGGCCATGGTGGGTTACGCCCTGCTGCTGGTATCGTTTCCAACCTACATGACGCTGTGGCCAGTGCCGCACCAGGCAGGTTCGATGGCGACACTCTGGGCCCAGGTCAGCGGCACCCTCTCCGCTGCCGAGCTGGACGCGCTGAGTGGCGCCACGCCATTGGATGCCTTCAAGCATAAAGGACTGACAGGGGCAGATGAGTTCTGGGCGGCGGCTGCGCTGGAAGACACGGTACAGGCCTGGCGCATGATCGCGCTGGCGTGGCTGGCAGGCGGGTTACTGCTGTTGTTCAAACGAGTGATCAGTTGGCATATTCCGGTTGCCATGCTGGGTAGCATGGCACTGGTAGCGGCACTGCTCTACGGCCTGGACAGCGACCACTACGCCTCTCCGCTGTTTCATCTGACCATGGGGGCTGCCCTGTTTGGTGCCTTCTTCATTGCCACGGACCCGGTGTCGGCGGCGACCAGTCGGCGCGGCAAGCTATTGTTCGGCATCGGCATTGGGGTGTTGGTCATGATCATCCGCACCTTCGGCGGCTATCCGGATGCCGTCGCCTTTGCCGTACTGCTGATGAACCTGTGTGTGCCGCTGCTGGATCTTTATAGCGCTCCTGTTCCTACAGGGCATCGTCCCACAGAGCGTCGTCCCACAGGGCACCGCCCCCCGACGAGGCGCCCATGACACTCTATCAAGCCATGTGGCGTGGGGCGCTGGCGCTGGGCACCTTTGCGCTGGTAACGGCAGGCAGCGTGGCATTGACTCGGACGTTGACCGCCGAACGCATCGAACAGCACCAGTTGGCCTATCAATATCGCCAGCTGCAGGCAGTGCTGCCAGCTTCGTTGGTCACGGACTCACAGGCATCGCTGCTGGAAGACACCTTCGAGCTGCCGGAGCCCGAACGGCTGGGCCACCGCACGCCCACACACGGCTGGTATGTTCACCACGCAGACGAAGCTGCCGTCGTCCTGCCGGTGATCACCCACCAGGGCTACAGCGGAGCCATTCACCTGCTGGTGGGGATTGACCATGAGGGCCGTATCAGCGGCGTTCGGGTCACTCGGCACCAGGAAACGCCAGGGCTAGGCGATGCCATCGAACGCCAGCGCAGCGACTGGATCACTCGCTTCGATGGCCTGGCACGCCACAGTCTGCCCCCCGAAAGCTGGGCGGTGCGACAACAGGGCGGCGCGTTCGATGGTTTCACCGGGGCCACCATCACCCCAAGCGCGGTCATCGATGCCGTTCACGATGCCCTGCGCTATGCCCATGAGGCCCGCTTGCCTATCACCATCGAGGAGCCCGAGACATGACGCCATGGCAACAGCTGACCCAGGAAGGGCTCTGGCGCAACAACCCTGCCCTGGTGCAACTACTGGGGCTCTGCCCGCTGCTGGCCGTGAGCGCCAGCGTGGTCAACGCACTGGGGCTGGCGCTGGCCACCCTGCTGGTCATGGTCGGGGCGAGTACGACCATCTCGTTGATTCGCCATCAGGTGCCCAGCGCGGTGCGGCTACCCGCCTTCGTGATGATCATTGCCGCCTTCGTGACCTGCGCCGAGCTGTTGATGGCTGCCTTTGCCTATTCGCTCTATCAAACTCTGGGCATTTTCATCCCCTTGATCGTGACCAACTGCGCCATCCTGGGACGCGCCGATGCGTTTGCCTCGCGCCAGCCGGTGCTGCCTGCCGCTCTGGACGGGTTCATGATGGGGCTCGGGTTCGGCTGGGTGCTGGTCTTGCTGGGAGCGATCAGAGAGCTGCTGGGCCAGGGGACGCTGTTCCATAACATGCATCTGCTGCTGGGCCCCAGGGCCGCCGAGTGGCAGATAACGGTGATGGACGACTATCAGTTTCTGTTTTTCATGTTGCCGCCAGGGGCCTTTTTCGTTGCGGGCCTGCTGATCGCGCTCAAGAATGTCCTCGACCAGCGCCAGCGCCGTGCACAGCCCGCCCCTACCCACGAGCGCAGCGAACGCCGCGTCCGGGTCACTGGCATCATCAAATAGTCTGGAGAAACGTTCATGAATGCCCAGAAACGACAGGAGATTTTTGCCCGCCTGCAGGCGGAAAATCCGCACCCCACCACCGAGCTGAACTGGAGCACCCCCTTCGAGCTGCTGGCTGCGGTGCTGCTCTCGGCACAGGCCACTGACGTGGGCGTCAACAAAGCCACCGACCGACTGTTTCCGGTGGCCAATACCCCCGAAGCGATCATCGCGCTGGGCATCGAGGGACTCAAGGAGTACATCAAGACCATCGGCCTGTTCAACACCAAGGCTGAAAACCTGATGAAGACCTGCCATATTCTGGTGAACCAGCATGGTAGCAACGTACCGCAAACCCGCCAGGCGCTGGAAGCCTTGCCGGGTGTCGGGCGCAAGACCGCCAACGTCATTCTCAATACCGCCTTTGGGCAGCCCACTATCGCCGTGGACACGCATATCTTCCGAGTCTCCAACCGAACGGGCATCGCCAAGGGCAAGGACGTGGTCGAAGTGGAGCAGAAGCTGTTGCGCCATGTACCCAAGGCTTTCAAGCAGGACGCCCATCACTGGCTGATCCTGCATGGCCGCTATACCTGTATCGCTCGCAAGCCACGCTGCGGTAGCTGTATCATCGAGGATCTCTGCGACTATAAAGACAAAACCGAGCTGGCCTGAACGTTTGGGCCGCCCCAGGGAGCTGCCCATGCCCAGCACTGATCACAGTACCGTCTCAAGTACTATCCCAGGTACTATTTCAAGTACTATCTCAAGTACCATGCCAAGTACCAGCAACAGCTCTGCCACAAGGCTTCACCAGCGCCCTATCCACGAGCGAATCGACGCGCTGCTGGCTCTCTCCCGCCAGCACGCAGAGCACTTCTGCAGTCCTGACGCATGGCTGGCACGGCAGCGCTATCTGGCGCAGCACCCTACCTCCCTGCTGGTGATGAAGTGCATGGATGGCCGTATCCACCTTCCCCATGCCACCCGCACCCCGCTGGGCATCATCACGCCGTTTCGCAACCTGGGGGGTATTTTCGACCTGGGCTGGCCTTATCTGGGCGAGCTGCTCACCGATTCGGTGCTGGCGGCAGCGCAGCAGGGGCGCGGCACCTTGATGTGCATTACTTATCACTACTCCGCCGGGCAGCCACAGCGGGGCTGCGCAGGCTTCGGCTGTGATACGGCGGCCGCCCGGGCTCACGCATACGGCATTGCCGAGCAGGCGGGCAGTCTGTTTGGCAAGGACCACCAGCAGGTGTACCCGCTGGTGTGTGGCTTTGAAACGGATAGCGACGCGCTGGTGATTCATGGCAAGGCAGGAGCGGTCCTGGACATTCGCGACTGGGTAGGCCAACCGGCAGAGGCCTTGGCCGTCCGTCTCGCCGCCGTCTGCCCGGATATGCCTGACGACATACGCCGTGACCTGCTACCGCTGCTGGAAGGTAACCTGGCCCATGTCACTAGCCTGTATGGCACCGCCCGGGCGCTGGATATCGAGCACCGCGAGTGGGTCATTTGCATTGGCCGGGGTTTCGATTTTCTTCACCTGCCCAATACCGCGCTGATCATCGGCCCCTACGGGCCCGACCTGGCAGAACCCATTGGCACGGCGGCGGATATCATCGCCGCCAATATGCGCCATGGCCGCATTCCAGACGATGGTTTCATGCTGCTGGCCTCGACCCCTTATCAACACAGCGGCGTCGATCGCGCGCGGGCAGAGCTGAAATCCCAATTCCTGTCGCGCTTTGCCGCACAGGTGATCGGCCAGCGTCATCCTGAGCTGGCCAGCAAGATGCGACCTCACACGGCCGTGGTGCACTGGCCTACCCGGCGCCTGGACCTTCTTCAGTCCAACAACTGACGATACGCCTCGCGCCACAGGGGCCACTCCCAGGGCGACGTATCCAGCCGCTCAGGGGCGGCCATTTTGCCTTGTAGCCACGCGGCAAGGCGCTGATAGAGCCCCTCCCGTGTCCCATCGTAACGGTAGGCATCAGGATAGAGTTCCGGAAAACAGAGCCTGTCCGGCACCAGCGGCCACGCACCACGCTGGGCAGCCTCCATGATGGCCAGCCCCTGAAACTCATGCCAGGTGGTCGACACGACGATGCCGCCGCCGTTCAACAGCGCCTGATACTGCTCCTCTGGCTGAGGCCCCCAACAGACGAGATGCTGCGCCAGCCGCACCTGCGCCTCGGCAAAGATGGCGGGCTCGTCACGAAACCGTTGGCCCATGACGGCAAGCTCGAAAGGCACACCCTCCTCACTCAGCCTGAACAACACCGCAAAGAAGTCCTCGGGGTTCTTGTCGTACTCCCAGCGGTGGTTCCAGACGATGCGCCGTGGTGGCGGTGCAATGTCGGGCCCCTGCGCCAGCGGCTGCAAGGGCACCGGCAGCACGTTTGCCGAACGCCTCAGCCGCTCCAGCGGTGCGGCGGCCGGCAGATTCTCGGGCATTTTTTTCAGAAATTGCCTGACGCCCGTAAAAAAGGAGTCGCGGTTATAGGCGGTGTTGAATACCAGGGTATCCGCCGCCAGGGCCGCATAGAGATTGACCATTTTGGCTTCGACCTGGGGCACCTGCTCGCTGGACTCCGGGTAGGCAAACTGGTTCTCGTGGAAATAGACGATCTTGCGGGCCTGGCCCAGGTGCGGAAACAGCCCGACCAGCGTAGCCATGTCCACCATGGAGGTGGCCAGCACCACATCGAAGCGCTGGCTGAGGGTAGCGTGTTCCTTCAACCACCAACTCAGCGGATTACCGCGTATGCGCCAGGCAAAATGGCGCGGTGGCAAGCTCAGCAATGTCCATTCCACATCCGTCAGCTCAGCCATCAAACTGTTTGCCCAGTAACGATGGCTGACCGCCTCGTAGGCGGAAAGCAGTAATACCCGCATCAAAATCCTTGCTGTTCAAGCTGGGTAGCCAACTGCTCCAGCACCTCAATACCTTGTACATCCGTCGGCAGCCAGGGTAGCACGGGGCGCGGCAGGTGGCGAAAATGTTGTTCGATGCGCGCCAGATAAGTGGCCTCCTGCTGCCGCCTGGCTGCCAGGAACTCGCCGTCGGCGTCTGCGGGAATCACCCGATTGATGAGCACCCCCGCCACTGGGATACGCACCTCCTCCAGTGCTTTCACCGCACGATCGGTTTCCAGGATCGGCAGCCGCTCGGGAGTCATGACGAACAAGAAGCTGCACGCGTTTTCATCCTCGATACGCCGTCGTGCCTGGTGAAACAGGCGGCGGCGCTCTATCAGCGTGCTGGCCACATCGCGGGTGCGTTCATCCAGGTCTTCCAGCGGGTCCTGGGTGGGGTCGTCAAAGGGCGTCGCCACGTCCCTGCCTCGCTTGGGGGTCAGATGCTCCAGCACCTTGCCCAACTCGGCGGATTTTCGGTTATGGGCCAGCAGCCCGTCGGTCCACGCAGCCATGGCCTCGGGCAGAGTCAATAGCCTTAGGGTATGCCCCGTGGGCGCCGTATCGAAAATGATCACGTCATAGGGGGCCTCATCGTCCACCATCAGACGAGCCAACCGCTCCAGCAAGGCGGCCTCCTGAGTGCCGGGAGACTGACGTGTCAGGCGCATCTGCCGCTCCAGCTCCTGCATCATTTCTGGCGCTGCATAACGCCGCATCTGGGCCACGACGCGGGCAAGGTGTGCTTCCACCTCACGGTCGGGGTCGATCTCCATGGCATCCAGGTTGGGCAACAGGCGGCGAGGCGTATCGCCCAACTGCCTGTCGAACACATCGCCCAGGCTATGGGCGGGGTCGGTGGAGACCACCAGCACCCGTTTGCCTCGGCTGGCGGCCAGCACGGCCAATGAGGCCGCCACGGTGGTCTTGCCAACGCCCCCTTTGCCACCTACCCATAGCAGGCGTCGATTCAATACAGCGTGCATGGTCTGTCCTGATGTGCGGGCTGCCGCTGGGCAAATGCCTCAACAGCAGCGGAAGTGATCCAGTGGGGAGTGCTCCATGCCCATGCGTCGATGCCAGTCATGGAAGCGTTCGAGCAGCAATGGCTGCAGCTCAAGCGTGTAATAAGCAGCAGGGTTCTGCAGGCCCATCATTTCGGCAAACACCAGCAGCATGAACAGGTCGTCTTCATCGCGTCGCGCTCTGGCGATGGCGCCCCGGTAGCGGGCGCTGTACACCTCTTCGGTAAAGAAGCGGGCCTGGTCAAGCCAGGCCCTGAGCGTTTCTCGACGCGACGACCCGGAATGCAGATCATCGCTCATGGAGTTTCTCCAGGGTTGTGCAGCGGCTAAGGCTGCTGCTCGGCGACTTCGGAACGCGAGCGCTTCAGCGCGGCCGCACACTCCATGGCCACCATGATGGCCGCAATCAGGACGACGATGTCCAGTACCAGCAGGAACATGTTGCCCTGATTCCAGAAAGTGCGCAGCTGCAGCAGCAGCGCCAGGATCGTCATCACCAGCAAGAAGCACAGCGGTGCCAGGGTGTACCACATGGGCCGTTTCAGGCGCACCAGCATCACGGTGATCACCAGCAATGTCAGGCCTGCCAGCAACTGGTTGGTGGTCCCAAACAGCGGCCAGATGATCAGCCCACCCGAGCCGTCGGCCCCACCGGCGCCAAACGCCAGCAACAGGCAGCTACCCACGGCCAGACCGGTGGCAATGGCAGGCTTCTTCATCCACGGCTGCTGGTAGATATCGCCCCACTCCTGGAAAATATAGCGCTGCAACCGCAGCCCGGTATCCATGGTGGTCCCGGCAAACAGCGCCGCCATGACCGTCAGCAGCGTCGCCGCCGTCACTTCAGGCAGCCCCAGGCCGTTATGGATGATGTAGGCCCCGCCTTCCACGAAGGCGTTGACGCCCCCCTGGCCAAAGGCACTGTACATGGCCTGCCAGTCACCCAGCGTTGCAAAGCCCGCGGTAGCCGCGAGGATCGCCGCCAGGGCCAGCATGCCTTCGCCTACCGCGCCAAAATAGCCCACGAACCGCGCGTCGGTCTCCTTGTTGAGCTGTTTGGAAGTGGTCCCCGAAGACACCAGCCCATGGAAGCCAGAGATTGCCCCACAGGCAATGGTCACGAACAACAAGGGAATGAGCGATGGCGTACCCGCAGGCACATCGCTGTTGAACGCCGGTGCTACCAGAGTCGGGTTCAGCAGCACCAGGGCGCCATACAGCACCAGCAGCCCGATGAACAGCTGCAGGCCATTGATATAGTCACGGGGTTGCAGCAGCATCCAGACCGGCAGCAAGGAAGCGATGGCGGCGTAGGCAAACAGAATCAGGATCCACACTGCGTTACCGGACATACCCGCCACTTCCGAGGGCATCTGGATCGGCACCGAAGGGCCAATGAAGATCAGGGCATAGAGCGCGATGACTCCTAGCACCGAGACGACAGGCAGGCTCAGAATCCGACGGTAGATCAACTGGCCGATGATCAGTGCCACGAGGATGGCCCCCCACACCGGCACGACCGCGCTGGAGAAGTTCATCATGAGCCCGGCAATGACCACCGCGAACACCGCGTTGACCATGAGCAGCACCAGAAAGATGACGATCATGAAGATGCTGCGGGCACGCTTGCCAACGACATCTCCGGTGAGCGCCCCCACCGATTTTGCCTTGTTGCGCACACTGGCCCAGATGGCGCCGAAGTCATGAATCCCGGCAAAGAAGATCGTGCCGAACACCACCCACATGAAGGCCGGTGCCCAGCCCCAGATCACCGCGATGGCCGGTCCGACGATGGGTGCAGCGCCCGCCACCGAGGTAAAGTGGTGCCCCCACAGCACGAACCGATTGGTGGGCACATAGTCGACGCCGTCTTCAAACTCATGGGCAGGGGTTTTAAAGTTAGGGTCCAGTTGATAGATCTTTTGAGCAATGAACCTGGAGTAAATAAAGTACCCCATCGCCATTGCCCCAAGACCCACCACCAGCAAGAAAATAGCACTCATAAGCGCAGCTCCTTTAATGATGATGCTTTATTGTTGGGCTTACTCGCTTGCTCACTCCGAGCGTTTTCATAGTGGTATGAGTCGTCTGGCAAGTCCATGAAAAAGCCCTTTTATGGCTTTAAACCACGGCGAAAGTTGTAGACGTCATGACGATACTCATCGAAGGTCGTCTTGGCGTGCTCGGTTTGGCTACCTAAACTTCTTCAAGAACCAATAATAACATTGCGTTATCAGGAGCCCTCCATGGCCAAAGTCTTAGTGGTCGACGATGAACCCAATATTGTCCTGTCTCTGGAGTTCTTGATGTCCCACGCCGGACTCGAAGTCGTGACTGCCGAGGATGGAGAAAGCGCACTTTTACGTCTGGAAGATGCCTCCCCCGACCTGCTGTTATTGGATATCAGCCTGCCCGGCATTAGTGGCTTCGAAGTGCTCGAACAGCTGCGCCAGCGTGAACAGCAAGCGTCGACCCCGCGACTGCCGGTCATCATGCTGACCGCCCACGGCCGCGAGGTAGAGCGCGAGAAAGGCCTGGCGCTGGGAGCGGACGACTACGTGACCAAGCCCTTTTCCACTCAACAACTGGTGGAAAAGGTCAAATCCCTGTTGGGTGAGCGAACATCATGACCGGAAAAGGGTTACCCAAACGCCAGCGACTCATGGGTGTATGGCTGCTGTTGAGCGGGATCAGCCTGCTCGGCGGGGCTATTTTTGCCGCTTGGCTCGATGCCCAGTTGAATCTCTCGGGGGCTGGGCGCGCCGCGCTGTGGCTGGGCAGCTTCTCTGGTGGCATGACGATTTTTCTGGTCGGGCTGCTGCTCGAACGTATGCTGTTTACACCGCTGCGCCACCTTCAGGCCCAGCTGGCTCGCTGGGTGGCCAACCCGGATGCCCAGGACGAGAACACCCCCGAAGGTTGGCTGAAGGGCCTCGGCCCGGATTTGCGGCGCCTCAGCCAGAGCTGGCGCGCCGACCGGGGGCGGTTGGCCACCGCTCATGCAGAGGGTGCGCGTAGTGCCACCCGCATACGCCAGGAGCTGGAAACCCTGCTGCAGGTGTTGGAAACGCCGCTGCTACTCTGCGACCGCTATCGGCGAGTCATGCTGTTCAACCAGGCTGCCGAGGACTTCTTTGCCGGGCACACGGGGCTGGGGCTTGGTAAACGTCTCGACACGCTGCTGCCCACCGTTGGTCTGGAGCATGCCCTGACCCAGCTACCGGACGATGGCTCTCCCCGCGAACTGCTGGCCCCCTGCGAACAACGCTGGCTGAAAGTGGTGATTCGACGCGTGCCCGGCAGCGAGAAGGAAACCCTGGTCACGTGCAGCGATGCCACCACGGCATGGAACAATGAGATGGGCGTGCGTGCCGACCTTGGCAGTCTATTGCCATCGCTACGCCAGCACTCTGCCAGTCTGGGCAGCGCAGCGGATGTGATTCGACAGCTGGGCACTCTGCCCCAGGACCTTGCATTAAGAGAACGCCTGGAGCAGGTCATTCATGAAGAGAGCCATGGCCTGAACCAGCAGGTCGCCAGAATGGCCACGCTCCTCGAAGACATGCAGTACCACGGCGAGCGCTTGCGGCCCATGTGGTCCAATGATTTCTGGCAATCCCTGGATGAACGCCTGGACCCTGCCCATCGGCTGATCACCCCCATTGGCATGCCTGCCTGGTTCAAGGGCGATGCTCCCGCTCTGATCGAGCTGTTCAACTCATTGGTACGCTATTTACACAGTCACTTGCCCAGCGGCGGCTTCGAGGGTGAGCTGAGCCATCATCAGAAACGCGTTTACGTCGACCTGATCTGGCAAGGCGCTCCCGTGCCCGAGAGCGAGCTGGTACGCTGGCGTGAAGAGCGGCTGACGGCGCTGCCGCTGGGCCCATCGGTGGCCGACATCCTGCGCCAGCACGCCGCTGATATCTGGAGCGTTGCCGACAGCGACAAGCGCCACGCGCGTTTGCGCATGCCGCTACCCACCATAGAGCGTACCGACGCCCCCCGTGAACCCGCCCCGCCACGGCCCGAGTTTCATGACTTCGGCATTGCCCAGCTGCCTGCCCCGGATGATGCGCTGGCCAACCGACGCTTGCGCAACCTGGATATCGTCTCCTTCGACACGGAAACCACCGGCCTGGAGCTGCGTCGAGGCGATACGGTGATCAGCCTGGGGGCGTGCCGTATCGTCAATGGCCGACTGTTGGCCAGCGACGCTTTCAACCATTACGTCGACCCCCAACGCCCCATTCCGGCGGCCAGCACGGTCATCCACGGCATTACCGATGCCGATGTGGCGGGGGCTGCCACGCTGGACAGCGTGCTGACCTGGTTCAGCGCCTATGTGGACAATGCCGTCTTGCTGGCCCACAACGCCGCCTTCGACATGCTGGCCATCAGCGGCCACGGCGTGCGCTTTGACATGCCGGTGCTCGATACGCTGTTGATCTCCCGAGCACTGGACGAAGCGCTGGATGGTCACGACCTGGATACCCTTGCCAAGCGCTACGATCTGCACTTTCCCCCCGGCACGCGGCATACGGCGCTGGGCGATGCCCGCGTCACGGCGGAGCTATGGTTGGCGCTGCTGCCCCGGCTGGAAGCCAGAGGCATCGATACCCTAGAGGAGCTGCTAGCCCTGCAGGCCAATGCCTTCGACCGTGAGGATGCCAGCGCTTCATGAAAAACACTCGCCCGCTCTCCCGACGTCAGGAAAGATTGATCGCCTTGATCATACTGGCCTTGCTGCTGTTTTGTCCGCCTGCCCTGCTGATCATGGACCGTTTGCCCTCCCCATTGGGTTGGCTGCCGCTCTACCTGTTCGTGGTCTGGGGCGCGCTGATCGGCATGACCGCCTGGCTGGTGGAAGCGCCCAGGCGGCGATGACCATGCGTACCGACCTGGTGGTGATTGGCGCTGCCTTTAGCTACTTGGCACTGCTGTTCATGGTGGCCGCCTGGGGAGACCGCCGCGCCGAACAGGGGCGCTCGCTGATTGGCTCGCCCACGGTGTATGCGCTCTCCATTGCGGTCTACTGTACCGCCTGGACCTTTTACGGCAGCGTGGGCCGGGCCGCGCAGTTTGGCCCTAGCTTCTTGCTCATCTATCTGGGGCCAACGCTGGCCATGCTGCTGGCGCCTTTCACGCTGCGCAAGATGGTGCGCATTGCGGCTCAGCAGCGGATCACCTCCATTGCCGACTTCATCAGTGCTCGTTATGGCAAGAGTTCTCTGCTGGGTGCTCTGGTGGCCCTTATGGCCTTGATTACCATCACGCCTTATATCGCGCTGCAGCTCAAGGCGATCACGGTCAGCCATGCAGTGCTGATGAATTACCCGTTGAGTGCCGACGCGACCCTGGCCACCGAGCGGTTCTGGAGTGATCGCTCGTTCTGGATCGCCATGGTACTGGCCGTGTTCATCATTCTGTTCGGCACTCGGCATCTGGATGCCAGCGAGCGCCATGAGGGCATGGTCGCGGCCATTGCGGTCGAATCGCTGGTCAAGCTGGTGGCGTTTCTAGCGGTAGGCATCTTCGTCACCTTCGTGCTGTTCGAGGGGCCTGCCGCCCTGTTCGCGCAGGCCGCGGCCATGCCGGAGCTGGCCAACGCCATGCGGCTGGAGAGTGTACCCGGCGGGGCCACCGGCTGGGTGGGCATGCTGCTGCTCGCGTTTCTGGCTTTTTTGACCCTGCCACGTCAGTTCCAGGTACTGGTCGTCGAGAACGTCGATGAGCAGCACCTGATTCGCGCCAGCTGGCTGTTTCCGCTCTACATGCTGCTGATCAACCTGTTCGTGATTCCCATTGCCCTGGCGGGGCTGCTGCTGGATGCCGGAGACCCGGACAGCTTCGTGCTGACGCTGCCTCTCTCCGCAGGTCTCGAGGGCCTGCCCTTACTGGTGTTCATCGGTGGGCTGTCCGCGGCCACGGGGATGGTGATCGTGGAAACCATCGCGCTCTCTACCATGGTAAGCAACCAACTGGTCATGCCGCTGTTGCTCAAGGTCAAAGGGCTCTATATCGGCAGCCACGGCAAGCTGGCCGATTGGCTGCTGGGGATACGCCGAATCGCCATCGTCGTAATTCTGCTGATGGGGTATCTCTACCACGCGCTGATTGGCGACACTTACAGCCTGGTCACCATTGGACTGGTCTCGTTTGCGGGCGTCGCTCAATTTGCCCCCGCGCTGCTGATCGGACTTTACTGGCGTGGCGCCACCCGCCAAGGGGCGGCCGCGGCTCTGGTAGCAGGCTTTATCGTCTGGTTCTACACCCTGCTGCTGCCGGGCTTTGCTCAATCGGGATGGCTGGATAGCGCGCTGATCACCCAGGGCCCCTGGGGGCTAGCGTGGCTGTCGCCCTATGCCCTGCTGGGCCTGACCGGCTGGGACATTTATACCCACTCACTGTTCTGGAGCATGCTGTGCAATGTGGGACTGCTGGTGGGTGTGTCTCTGTTTACCCGGCCCACGCCGCTGGAACAGACTCAGGCAGCGCTCTTCACCGGCGCCATGCACCCGGACCTGCACACGACCTCTCTGTGGCGGGGGGAAACCACCGAAGGCGCCCTACACGCCCTGCTCATTCGCTACCTGGGCAGTACGGCCACTGAGCGCGTGTTTACCCAACATGGATCACTGAATAAAACACAGCCGGCCTCCAGCGCGCTGATCACGCGGGCCGAGCAGGCGCTGGCAGGCTCGCTGGGCAGTGCCTCCGCCAGCGTGTTGATCAATTCGGTGCTGCGCGGTGAAGCGCTGGACGTTGCCTCGGTGATGAGCATTCTGGATACCACGTCACAGACGCTGGAGTACAACCGTCGCCTTGAGCAGAAATCCCAGGAGCTGGCCCGGGTGGGCAAGGAACTGCGCAGTGCCAATGAGCGGCTGCGCGAGCTGGACCGGATGAAAGATGAGTTCGTGGCCATGGTCAGCCATGAGTTACGAACCCCCCTGACGTCGATTCGCTCGTTTGCTGAAATATTGCGCGATACGCCGGACATCAGCGATGACAAGCGCCATCAGTTCCTGGCCATCATGGTGCAGGAAAGTGAGCGACTTTCCCGGCTGATTGAGGAAATACTCGATCTGGCGCGTCTGGAAAGTGGTCGTTTCACCATGTCACCCCAACCCGTCGATCTGGTGGTATTAGCCCGACAAAGCAGCGACGCACTGGCCCGCTTGCATCAAGAAGAAGCCCTGACCTTTGAATTGGTGGTGCAGCCCGAGACTGCCATGGTAGAAGCCGACCCCGACAGGCTGGAACAGGTGATCATCAATCTGCTGGAAAACGCGCGCAAGTTCGCGCACCACACCCATCCCGAGATAATGCTAAGCGTAGAAGCCCATGAAGATCATTTTCGTCTGAGCGTGGACGATAATGGGCCAGGCATTCCCGAAGAAGAAAGGGAGCATGTTTTCGAAAAGTTCTATCAGTTGCAGCGCAACGGACACTCCAGCCCACAGCGACCCAAAGGCAGTGGGCTGGGATTACCCATCAGCCGTGCCATCGTTCTGCATCTCGGGGGAAAAATGTGGGCAGAGGCCTCGCCCTTGGGTGGCACTCGGATGTCGATTGAACTCCCTGCACAGCTTGATAAGTGAAAAAATGTGACAGGCAAGCGTATCTTAATGTAACTGGCATGTTCTTCATCTTGTACGCTATTCTTGGCTTTCTAAATGCATTTACCCCGTCAGGCAGAGTAGGATATTGCAGAAGAGACATTTATGGTGGGGCTTTTCTCGCATATGCCAATCATTTTGGGTATTGATCTGGTCACAATGCTGCAAGAGTTGCCTTTAAGTCCGAGTGTCCATAAAGCGCTAGCAAGCCATGTTGGCGTATGGGGCAGCTTTTAGAGGATGTAGAGGCCTTTGAACAGGGCGCCTTATTAGCGGCACCTGCAGACTTGATGCTGCAGGCCGCCGCAGAAGCGCGCACCCTGATGGATTCACAGCTTAGTTAGGGGTACCGCTTTCACGACGGGGGTCCGGTTCGAACATCGCGTCCCCCACCTCATCGATGAAGCGCTGCGCCTTGCTGACCATCAGCGCATCGCAGGCATCACGCCCTGGCAGCATGTCAGAACGCTCGAAACGGTGCTCTTGAACGCTATCACCCGCAATGGCTTTACGAATCACACCGCTGACACGGTACTGGCCACTCTGGTCATCCGGCTGGGAAATGATCAGGTACTCTTTGTAGGCAACAGGCTCTGCCGCCTTGGTGCCCGAAGCGCCTCCACGCTCATCGCTTGACCCAAACAGGCCCGCAAGTAGTTTTTTAAACATGACCACTCCAGGAAAGAGTGACCAACCCACCGGGGCTGGCCACAAGGGAAGAGACTAGCTTTGCTGGCGACCTTTACCTGCCGCAATGCGCAGGCGCAGTGCGTTCAGCTTGATGAAGCCTTCGGCATCTTTCTGATTGTAGGCACCGGCATCGTCTTCGAAGGTGGCAATGGACTCGTCGAACAGCGACTGCTCAGATTTGCGGCCCACCACCGTGGCATTGCCCTTGTAGAGTTTCATGCGCACGACGCCTGAAACGTTTTTCTGCGTTTCGTCAATGGCCGCCTGCAGCATGCGACGCTCGGGGCTCCACCAGTAGCCGTTGTAGATCACTTCGGCGTACTTGGGCATCAGCTGATCTTTCAGGTGTGCTTCTTCGCGGTCCAGTGTCAGCGACTCGATGGCGCGGTGGGCACGCAGCATGATCGTGCCTCCGGGAGTTTCGTAGCAGCCGCGCGACTTCATGCCCACATAGCGGTTTTCGACGATATCCAGACGACCGATACCGTTGTCGCCGCCCAGCTTGTTAAGCTTTTCGAGGATTTCATGGGGCTTCAACGGCTCGCCGTCGATGGCCACGATATCGCCTTGCTCGAAGGTCAGTTCGACGTAGGTGGGCTGCTCAGGGGCGGCTTCCGGTGAAACGCTCCAGCGCCACATGTCTTCTTCGGCTTCGGCCCACGGATCTTCCAGAATGCCGCCTTCGTAGGAGATGTGCAGCAGGTTGGCATCCATGGAGTACGGGGATTTCTTCTTCTTGTTGGAGAAGTCCACCGGGATATTGTGCTCTGCGCAGTAGGCCATCAGCTTCTCGCGTGAAGTGAGGTCCCACTCGCGCCAGGGTGCGATGACCTTGACGCCAGGCTTGAGCGCATAGCCGCCCAGCTCGAAACGCACCTGGTCGTTGCCTTTGCCGGTCGCACCGTGGGAAATGGCGTCGGCGCCGGTTTCGTTGGCGATTTCGATCAAACGCTTGGCAATCAGCGGGCGAGCGATGGAAGTACCCAGCAGGTACTCGCCTTCGTAAATGGTGTTGGCACGGAACATGGGGAAGACGTAATCGCGCACGAACTCTTCACGCAGGTCTTCGATATAGATTTCCTTGACACCCAGCGCCTGGGCCTTGGCACGCGCGGGCTCGACTTCCTCACCTTGACCGATGTCGGCAGTGAAGGTCACTACCTCGCAGTTGTAGGTCTCTTGCAACCACTTGACGATAACGGATGTGTCCAGGCCGCCTGAATATGCCAGCACAACCTTTTTGACATCGGACATTCTTTGCTCCTCTTGAATAAGAACACAGTTCACCAGAATCGGTAGCACGCTCGGGCACTACCCATTACGCCTGGCACCCAGTATAGCGCTCTCATTGCCCAGCGAATACCGTCAACGACGCCTTGGGCCCAAAGCTGCTAGAATCAGCTCATTCGTGGCGACTCCCCATGACCGCCACTGTGTTCGATTACTCGCTTTACTAAGGAGAGCTGCATGAGCGAGGCAATTGCCCGCGATCTGATGGCCCAGCGTTTTCGCAGTTACCTGCCGGTGGTCATTGACCTGGAAACGGGCGGGTTCAATGCCCAGACGGATGCCGTACTGGAAATTGCCGCTGTGACGCTCACCATGGACCCGGAAGGCAATCTACTGCCCGACGCCACCTATGCTTACCATATTCACCCCTTCGAGGGGGCCAATGTGGAGCAATCGGCTCTCGATTTCACGGGTATCAACCTGGATGACCCGCTGCGCCGCCAGGTCGCCTTGAGCGAGTCCGAGGCGTTGGGGGAAATCTTTCGCCCCATTCGCAAGTCCATCAAGGCGCATGGCTGCTCTCGCGCCATTCTGGTAGGCCACAACGCGGCGTTCGATCAAGGGTTTCTGAACGCAGCCGCCAATCGGTGTGGCGTCAAGCGCAACCCGTTTCATCCGTTCTCGAGTTTCGATACAGCGACCCTGGCGGGTTTCGTTTACGGCCAAACCGTGCTGGCACGCGCCTGTCGTGCGGCGGGCATCGAATTCGACAACAAATCGGCTCACTCCGCCCGTTATGATACCGAGCGCACCGCCGAACTATTCTGCGCCATGGTCAATCGCTACAAGGATCTGGGCGGCTGGCGGCTGGCGTTGAAAGAGCAAGCCATGGACGCAGGCGAGGAGTAGCTCCAGCAGCCTTGCCCTGCGTGTAATGCAGTGGCAACGGCTTTAGGCTAAACTCCGCAGCATTTACTGATACCCCGAAAACTCATTTAGCTAGCAACACGACACTCGCTCAGGAGACGAAACGTTCCATGGCCCTGCACAATGCCTTTTATGCCCAGTCCGGTGGCGTTACCGCCGTCATCAATGCCAGCGCCTGCGGCGTGATCGAAGCGTGTCGGCAAGCCCCCGATCAGATCGGCAAGGTGTATGCCGGCCATAACGGCATCATCGGCGCCCTGACTGAAGACCTGATCGACGTCAGCCAGGAGAGCGACGACGCCATTGCTGCCCTGCGCCACACCCCGGGCGGTGCTTTTGGCTCATGTCGCTACAAGCTCAAGGATATCGATACTCATCGCACCCAGTACGAGCGCTTGATCGAGGTCTTCAAAGCCCACGATATTCGCTACTTCTTCTACAACGGCGGAGGTGATAGCGCCGACACGTGTCTCAAGGTGTCTCAGCTATCGGAAAAAATGGGCTATCCACTGACCGCCATTCACGTACCGAAAACCGTCGACAACGATCTGCCCATCACCGACAACAGCCCCGGATTTGGTAGCGTGGCCAAGTACATTGCCACTTCTACTCGCGAAGCGTCTCTGGACATCGCCTCGATGTGTGCCACGTCTACCAAGGTATTCGTGCTTGAGGTCATGGGGCGTCATGCAGGCTGGATTGCAGCAGCGGGTGGCCTGGCAGGGGAAGGCGAAGGTGAACCGCCTCACCTGATCATCTTCCCCGAGGTGGCATTCAACCGCAAAGCGGTCATGGCCAGGGTCGATGAGAGCGTCAAGAAGTACGGCTACTGCGTCATCGTGGTATCTGAAGGGGCACGCTACGAAGACGGCACCTTCCTGGCCGATGCAGGCAACACCGACGCCTTTGGCCACCGCCAGCTGGGCGGTGTAGCGCCCACTCTGGCGGGCATGATCAAGCAGGACCTGGGTTACAAGTACCATTGGGCCGTGGCTGACTATCTGCAGCGGGCGGCGCGCCACCTGGCCTCTAAAACCGATGTGGAGCAGGCCTATGCCGTGGGCCGCGAAGCCGTGACGCTGGCGCTGGCAGGCAAGAACTCCATGATGCCGGCGATTCGTCGCATCTCTCAGACCCCGTACCAATGGGACGTGATCTCTGCTCCCTTGGCACAAATCGCTAACCAGGAAAAGTTCATGCCACGTGACTTCATCAGCGAAAGTGGCTTCGACATCACTCAGCAGTGCCGCGATTACCTGTCCCCGCTGATTCAAGGCGAAGACTTCCCGCCCTTCGAAAATGGCCTGCCCAAAGTCGCCAAGCTGAAGCTGGCGAAAGTGGCGCAGAAACTGCCCACGTTCACGCTGTAATACGACCTGAACGGCCCGCAGTCGCGCTAGAAGGGATGGCCCAGGCCATCCCTTCTGCGTTTTGATCTAGCGCAACAGCCAGGAGAGCACCAACAGCAGCAGAAGAATGCCCGCTACCCCCTGCCAGAACCGCCGAGCTTCTGGGCGCGACTCTTCGCGTACCGGCAAACGCCCCAAGGGCACACGCAGTGCGTAGAGAAACTCCGACATGCGACGAAAACGCAGCGCTCGCTGGGGGTCCAGGGCTCGACGCAGCGCCTCATCCAGCTCCGGGGTAATCTCAGGATTGGTGGTACGCGCGCTGCGATAGGCCAGCTCTTCAAGATCGGTATGGCTGCGCAGGCGGTTAGGCGTCAACAGGTACGGCAGCTCACCGGTCAGTAACCAGTAAACGGTCGAAGCCAGCGAATACTGGTCGCTGCGGCGGCCAATGGTGTCGCCCAGCGCATACTCAGGCGCCGTATGCTCGCAAAGACCTACCTGCCGCAGCAGGTCGCCGGATTGGCGATGGCCATCCACCTCGCGCATGTGGCAGGCGCTAAAGTCGGCCAGCACGACTTTACCGTGCTGGTCGATCAGTACGTTATCCGGGTTGATTTGCTGATGAATGATATCTCGGTGGTGCAGCGCCTGTACCGCCTTGCCCAGCTGGTTGGCAATGTCCAGACGCTGGTTCAAGCTGGCTTGAGGGTGGCGCTGCGCCCACTCACGCAGCGTCTCGCCTTCCACGTTCTGCATGAGATAGTAGAGATAGCGGCGAGGACGCGACAGCTCCATGACCTTGACCACGAAGGGGGAGTTGACCCGCTCCACTACCCACTGCTGCAGCAGGAAGTGTTCCAGATAGGCATTGCGCAGCGAAAGCTCCGGGCTTGGCGCCTTCATGACCATGATACGGTCGCTGTGCACATCGCGTACGCGGTAGACCCTGGACTGCGCGTTTCGCGACAGCACCGCCTGTATTTCGAGGCCATCCAGCCGCTCGCCTACCGCCAGTTCCGGGGGGATGGGCAAGTCCCCATACAGCATACTGGGCGTATCACTGGGTTCTTCCGGCAGCTCATCGACACGCAGAATCTGAAAACAGAACTGCTCTCCCCCATAACCTCGCTCCTGGGCGCGCTGCTTGGCCTCGCTGGCCAGGCGCTCACAGGCCGCATCGAGATCGCTGGCATCTTCACGAATCAAGCGCACATAGTCAGACGGCATGAGCGTGCCGCGCACGGCTTGGGTGGTAAAGACGAAAAAATCACCCTGTTTGAGCGGCAGGTGGGTGTAATCGATATCCAGGCTGCCATCCATGCCCAAGGCCCGAGAGGGATAGCGATAGCCTCCCACGTCGGTCACATGGTCACGGGTCAACTGTTCGAACTCGGCCCCTCGCAGGCGGAAGACCAGCGTATCGCCCATATGAAACAGATGCCCCTCACGGCCCAGAAACACCAGCGCAGACATCGATGATACAAAACCGCCTTCCTTGACGTGCTGGCTCTGGCTGTAACACCAGCTGTTGAGCGCTCTCAAGACTCGCGTGGCAGAGGTCTTGGTATCCCAGTGCTCGGGGGTCGAGTAATAATCGGCCAGGAATCCACGAACGCTCAGATCGCCTGCCTGCTTGGCCATGGTATTGCGCGACAGCGAGTCGCTGATGACGGCACAGCCACCTTTCGATTTCAATACGGGCGCATCCGGCAGGCGCACCGACATGGAGCTGCGATGCTGGCGGCGCTGCGGGGCAACGAAAGCCTGACCATAACTGATTAGCAACTGGGCGTGCGCCAACTCATCCTCCTGGACATAAAGGTCCTTGCCACGATCACACGGCGACATGATACACGCTGCGACGCCGAAACGATGCCCACCAAACGTCGCGTCGGCCATCAAAGAGCACTCCGCCCCCTGTCTTCATCAACGTCAAACACCTATGTCGCATTGGTAATCTGGCAGTCATGTTCGTATAATTCTGCCCTATTAATGCAATGCATCAATTGTTTGACATCTGCCTCAATCGCAATAGATAAGCCAAGCCAAGGAACTCAAGATGAACCTCGATAACATCCCCGCTGGAAAGGATCTGCCCAACGATATCTATGTGGCGATCGAAATTCCTGCCAACCACGCGCCGATCAAATACGAAATCGACAAGGATATGGGTGCGCTGTTGGTTGACCGTTTCATGGCCACCCCCATGTTTTACCCGGCCAACTACGGCTTCATCCCTCACACCCTGGCAGATGACGGCGACCCCCTCGACGCACTCGTGGTGACCCCCTACCCGGTCGCTCCCGGCAGTGTCATTCGCGCCCGCCCGGTAGGCATCCTGAACATGACTGACGAAGCAGGCGAAGACGCCAAGCTGGTATGCGTACCTCATGCCAAGCTGTCTGCCCTCTATGATGACGTCAAGGAAGTCACCGACCTGCCAGAACTGCTGCGCCAGCAGATTGCCCACTTCTTCGAGAACTACAAGGACCTGGAGAAAGGCAAATGGGTCAAGGTAGAGTCATGGGAAGGGGTTGAAGCCGCTCGCAAGGCCATCGAAAAATCGGTGGCGGCTTACAAGAAGTCCTGAGTCGACGTTCAAGTGGCAAACGTTCTGCCATGATTCGTCCAAGGCCGCCTTCGGGCGGCCTTTTGCATACTGGGTTAAGCGAACATGAAGTAGCGCGTCACGTCACCGCAGCCGCTACGCCTGGGCGAACGGTTACGGTATTCTGCGTGCTATTGTTGCCTCGACACCGCTGCGTAAGGAAACCTCGTGTTACTGCTCAAACGCTTCTCTCTTTTTTGCCTACTGGCCTGCTTGCCATTGCTGGCGCAAGGCCAATGGTTTTCGTCCAGTAATCAAAGCGATTTTCTGCCTGTCATGGAGGCGTTCCAACCCAGCGCCTGGCATGACGCAGAAACGCTGTATATCGGCATCGACATTGCCGATGAGTACTATCTTTATCGGCACCAGCTCGCGGTTGCCAGCCTGCAGGACGATCTCCGCCTGGAAGCCCCCATTATCGCCGAGGGCACGTTCACCAACGATGAGTTCATGGGCGACGTCTATATCTTTCGCGACAGTCTGGTGTTCGAAGTACCCTTTTCCGCGCCCCATTCTGGCCCGGCCCATATCGAGCTGACGTTTCAAGGGTGTGCCGATGCCGGACTTTGCTACCCGCCAGAGCGGGTAACGCTGGAAGCTCCGCAAGCGTCACCCCCCAGCCAGTTCGCCCAATGGAGTGAACACCAGGGGACGGATGCTCCAGCCAATACTGCATCAACAAGCGACGCGCAGTCCTCTATCGCCCAACCCTCAGCCTTTACTGCCCCGCAAAGCGAGGACAGCCGTTTTCGCCACCTGATGAGCGAGGCCAGCCTGCCCTTGATGCTAGGGCTATTCTTTGTGGCGGGTATCGGCTTGACCTTTACGCCCTGCGTGCTGCCCATGATTCCCATTCTCTCCTCCATCGTGGTAGGGCAAAACCCGACCAGACCCCGTGCTTTCGTGCTGTCAGCCAGCTACGTGCTGGGCATGGCCAGCACCTATGCGCTGGTGGGCGTGCTGATGGGGCTGTTTGGCGCAGGCTTGAACCTGCAGGCACATCTTCAGTCAGCGCCGGTGCTCATCACCTTTGCACTGCTGTTCACCCTCTTTGCGCTGGCCATGTTCGGCGCCTTCGATCTACGCGTTTCTCCCCGAGTGGCCAACACCGTCGACGCCTGGCAGGCGCGAGCCCAGCGCAGCGGCCCGGCAGGCCTGGCCCTGGCGGGAGCGCTCTCGGTGCTAGTGGTTTCACCGTGCGTCACGGCGCCACTGGCGGGCGCCCTGGTGTTCATATCGTCCACGGGCGATGCCATGGTGGGCGGTGCCGCCCTCTTTGCACTGGGCCTGGGCATGGGCGTGCCGTTACTGCTGGTCGGCACCTTTGGCACGACGCTGCTACCGCGCTCGGGCGCCTGGATGAACGGCGTCAAGATCGCGTTTGGCTTGCTGATGCTAGGGGTCGCCATCTGGATGATCGAACGTCTTGTGGCACCTTCCATCGGCCTGCTGCTCTGGGCAGCGCTGGCGATCGGGACTGCCCTGACGCTGGGAGCCTTGACGCTCCAGCACGCGTCGGGCTGGGCCAAGGCACGCCAAACCCTGGGCCTGATGCTGCTTGCCTGGGGGATAGCCCTGGTACTGGGGGCAGCTCAGGGTGGCACCAACCCACTACGCCCATTGACGCTGGGCAGCAGCTCGACCACCACTACTGAAACGGCACTACCGTTTGAAACGGTTAGTACGCTGAGCGAGCTACAAACCCAGCTGGCACAAGCTGCTCAATCCAATCAGCCAGTCTTCGTACACTTCACTGCCGACTGGTGCATATCCTGTAAATTAATGGAGCGAGACGTCTATCCCAATCCGCAAGTAGCCGCGCAATTGAACGATTTTCAGCGTGTCGCAGTCGATGTTACCAATACCAACGCAAACAGCAGAGAGCTATTGAATCATTTCGACCTGTTTGGCCCGCCCAGCCTGCTGTTCTTTCATCAAGGCGAAGAAGTGCGCGACGCACGTATACAGGGCGAAGTCACGGCACAAGCACTAACGCAGCACCTCGATTCACTCAAGCGGTGGCAGCAAGGTTAGCCTTGCACTAGGCTGAATGACATGGTCAGCGCAGTACGGTGCGCTGGCCATTTTTTTAGCGCTTTGTCGCCAACGTCGTCAAACGGTCGTTTAAGTCGCAAAATTAGTCACGCCTGAGGCGACCACTGGACAGTGCGCTACTTTTTCGGCAAACTCCGCAGCCATATTTGCTAAAAAGCTCATCTTTTAGCGTTGACACAGGGGTAACGTTCGCCATCGTGCAGCGTTCTCTTCGTTTTAAAATCAGGTTTACTGCGCCGCACGCAAGCAGGCAGGTTCGACCTGCTGCGTTGTGTTTTATTGATTAACGTTTGGGGCTATATAGATGGATATTCGTAAGGTCAAAAAGCTGATCGAGCTGCTGGAAGAGTCCAACATCAGCGAAATCGAAATTCAGGAAGGCGAAGAATCAGTGCGTATCAGCCGCCATCCGAATGGAGTCAGCTGGCAGCCACAGCCAATGCCGCAATACGCCCAGCCCGCATACGCGCCGCAGGCTCCTGCGCCAAGCGCCCCCAGCGCCGAAGCGGAACCCCAAGGTGCCAGCTATCGCGGTGAAGCCGTCAACTCCCCCATGGTCGGCACTTTCTACCGCAGCCCGGCCCCAGGCGCCAAGGCCTTCGTGGAAGTTGGCGACACCGTGAAGCAAGGCGACACCGTGTGCATCGTCGAAGCCATGAAAATGATGAACCAGATCGAAGCCGACCGTGATGGCGTGGTCGAAGCCATTCTGGTGGAAGATGGCGAGCCGGTGGAATTCGATCAGCCCATGATCGTCCTCGCTTAATCTTTCATTACGATACGGGTGGACTCTCCCATGCTGGACAAGGTACTTATCGCGAACCGCGGCGAGATAGCCCTACGCATCTTGCGAGCGTGTAAAGAGCTAGGCATCAAGACCGTAGCGGTTCACTCCAAAGCCGACCGCGAGCTGATGCACGTTCGCCTGGCAGACGAAGCCGTCTGCATCGGCCCTGCTTCTTCCGCGCAATCCTACTTGAACATCCCAGCCTTGATCAGCGCCGCTGAGGTGACGGATTCGAGCGCGATTCACCCGGGCTATGGCTTCCTTTCCGAGAACGCCAACTTCGCCGAGCAGGTAGAACGCTCTGGCTTTACCTTTATCGGCCCCCGCGCAGACACCATTCGCCTGATGGGCGACAAGGTCAGCGCCATCGAGGCCATGAAGGCAGCAGGCGTACCAACCGTTCCCGGTTCGGATGGCCCTCTGGGCGATGACGATGCCACCAACATGGCCACTGCGCGCCGCATTGGCTACCCGGTGATCATCAAGGCAGCGGCGGGTGGCGGCGGGCGTGGCATGCGCGTGGTGCATACCGAAGGGCACCTACTGTCTGCCATTACCGTGACCCGCACCGAAGCGCATGCTGCTTTTGGTGACGGCACGGTCTACATGGAGAAGTTTCTCGAGAAGCCGCGCCATGTCGAGGTGCAAGTACTTGCCGATGGCCAAGGTAACGCGATTCACCTGTTCGACAGGGACTGCTCCCTGCAGCGCCGCCACCAAAAGGTGCTGGAAGAGGCCCCAGCGCCCGGCCTGGACCCCGAGGCACGCGCCAGGGTTCTGGAAGCCTGCCGTCAGGCCTGTATCGAGATCAACTATCGCGGCGCCGGCACCTTCGAGTTTCTCTACGAAGAGGGTGAGTTCTTCTTCATCGAGATGAACACCCGGGTCCAGGTAGAGCACCCCGTGACGGAGATGGTCACTGGCGTGGATATCGTCAAGGAGCAGCTGCGCATCGCCGCCGGCATGCCGCTGTCGATTCGCCAGGAAGACGTGCAGCTCAATGGGCATGCCTTCGAATGCCGTATCAATGCCGAAGACGCCCGCACGTTCATGCCGTCTCCCGGCAAAGTGACGCTGTTCCACGCCCCAGGTGGCCTGGGCGTTCGCATGGACTCGCATCTTTACACGGGCTACACCGTTCCACCGCATTACGATTCGCTGATCGGCAAGCTGATCACATGGGGCGCCGATCGCGACATCGCGCTGACCCGCATGCGCAATGCGCTGGACGAACTGCTGGTGGAAGGTATCAAGACCAATATCGACCTGCAGAAAGACCTGGTTCGAGACAGCTACTTCCGCCAGGGTGGCGTCAACATCCATTACCTGGAAAAGAAGCTGAGCAGCTAGGTAGTGAGCTGATGCTTGCAAACCTGACGTCTCCTCATCGGAGTAACGCCAGGTTGTCTACACGGGGTGGCCATTGCCACCCCGTGAGCGTTTCATGACCTTTCACTGACCCCGTGGAGACTTCTCATGCCCTGGTTGCAATTAAAAGCGCACGTTGCTCCTGAGCAAGCTGAACTTCTGGAAGAACTGCTGCTGGACGAGGGTGCTACGGCCATCGGCCTTCAGGATGCCCACGACGACCCCGTCTTCGAACCGGAGCGTGGCACCACGCCGCTCTGGCAAGACACCGTCCTGACGGGATTGTATGACGACCTTGATGGCATCAGCGAGATGCTGGAGCGTATCGAGGCCGCCTGGGCAGAACACATGCCCGGCGAACCCTGCCCCACCATCGAGTACGAGCTGCTGGCCGACCGGGACTGGGAACGGGAATGGATGGATGACTTCACTCCCCTGCGCATGGGCCAGCGGCTGTGGATCGTGCCCAGCTGGCTGGAGCCCCCCGAAGCAGAGGCGGTGAACCTGATCCTGGACCCCGGCCTGGCCTTTGGCACCGGCACCCACCCCACCACCGCACTCTGCCTGGAATGGCTCGACCACCTGGCCGTGCAAGGCGTTCTGACCCACCAGCGCGTACTGGACGTGGGCTGCGGCTCAGGCATTCTGGCCATTGCTGCCCTGAAACTGGGGGCGTCCAGCGCCGATGGAACCGACATCGACCCGCAGGCGCTGCAAGCCAGTCGCGACAATGCGCAGCGCAACGGTATTGCCGAACAGGCCTTGTCACTTTACTACCCCGAGCAACTGGCCGATGACCAGACCTACCCTATCGTGACGGCCAACATTCTGGCCGGCCCGCTGGTCGAACTATCGGGCGTGATTGCCAGCCACGTGGCACCCGGAGGCCACATTGCGCTCTCGGGCATTCTTGCCAAACAGGCCAACGACGTACTGGAAGCATATGAAGCCCAAGGACTTATCATGGAAGAGCCAACCCTGCGTGAAGGCTGGGTACGCTTGACCGGCTGGAGACCCGCATAATTTGCTGCGCTTTCCTTCATTACTTCGGCGAGTAGGCGTATCATACGCTCCCTTGAAACGCGCTATTCGTCGTTTTCATGCCTATCAAAGTGCACCGCCATGACCATGATGACTATCCAGCCCCCTGCGATTGGGCCTTATCAACTGCCCAACCCCGTGATACTTGCGCCCATGGCCGGTGTCACCGATCGCCCTTTCCGGCAGCTGTGCCGGCGCCTGGGGGCGGGCTGGGTGGTGGGTGAAATGGTCACGTCTGATCCTTCGCTCTGGCACACGCGCAAATCGCAGCTGCGTATGGATCATCAAGGCGAACCGGCGCCCCGGGTGGTACAAATTGCCGGTGGCGATGCGCAGATGCTGGCCGAAGCAGCCCGCCTGAATGCCGAACTGGGCGCGCAAATCATCGACATCAACATGGGTTGCCCCGCCAAGAAAGTGTGCAACAAGGCCGCTGGCTCCGCGCTGCTGCGCGATGAAGCCCTGGTGGGCGAGATTCTCGACGCGGTGGTCAATTCCGTCGATATTCCCGTAACGCTCAAGATTCGCACGGGCTGGTGCGCCGACTCCAACAATGGTCTGCGGATTGCCCAACTGGCCGAGTCGGCAGGCATACAGGCATTGGCCGTGCATGGACGCCACCGCCAGCAGCGCTACACGGGCGAAGCCGAATACGACACCATCGCCGAGATCAAGTCACGACTCACCATTCCCGTCATTGCCAATGGCGACATCACTTCTCCAGAGAAGGCGGCCCGCGTGCTGCGCCATACCGGCGCCGATGCGGTCATGATTGGTCGTGGCGCCCAGGGCAACCCGTGGATCTTCCAGCAAATCACTCACTACCTGACCCATGGCGAGCACCTGCCCGCCCCTGAGCTGGCAGAGCGCCGCCAGGTGTTGACCGAGCACCTGCACGCCCTGCACGCGTTCTACGGCGATACCATGGGCGTGCGCATTGCGCGCAAGCATGTAGGCTGGTACCTCGATGAAGACTCACGCTTTACCCATACCGAGCAGCGCCGCTTGAAACAGCAGTTCAATGCGCTCGCATCACCCGATGCGCAGTTTCAATGGATTGATGACGCCATGACCCATAGCGCCTCCCAGCGCTTGCTAGCCAAAGGAACCCATGCCGCATGACTGAACGCGACCTGCTCTCAAGCGAAAGCTCATCGCCACTGGCGGGCACCCTGGCGGACCCGGCGACCACGGCCCAGCCTCAACCGCTGCGGGAAGCCGTGGAAACGGCCATGCGTCGCTACTTCGAGCACCTTGATGGAGGTCAGGCATCGGACCTGTATGCCATGGTGATGGCCGAAGTGGAGGCACCGCTACTGGCCTGCGTACTGGAGCATACCGACGGCAACCAGACCCGTGCCGCCGACGTGCTGGGCCTGAACCGTGGCACGCTGCGCAAGAAACTCAAGCTGTATGGACTGATCGATCGTGACGCCCCTTAAGGGGCGTTGCCGTTTTTAAACCTGGCTGTTCCAACCCTGAACCTGATACATGAGCACTCCCATGGCTGATAGCACCGCTACCCCCGTCCGCCGCGCCCTGCTGAGCGTCTCCGATAAAACCGGCATTGTCGAGTTCGCACAGGGCCTCGTGAAGCATGGCGTCGAACTGCTCTCGACCGGCGGCACCTACCGACTGCTGCAAGAGAACGACGTCCCCGTGACCGAAGTCTCCGAACATACCGGTTTTCCGGAAATCATGGACGGCCGGGTCAAGACCCTGCACCCCAAAATCCATGGTGGCATTCTGGCCCGTCGCGGTCAGGACGACGCCGTGATGGCCGATAACGATATCAGCCCCATCGACATGGTCGTGGTGAACCTCTACCCGTTCGCTGCCACCATCGCCAAACCGGATTGCACGCTGGAAGATGCCATCGAGAACATCGATATTGGTGGCCCCACCATGGTGCGCGCCTGCGCCAAGAACCATGCCTACACCACTATCGTCGTCAACGCGGACGACTACTCCCGCGTGCTGAACGAGCTGACCGAGCATGGCGGCCAGGTGACTCAGCCGACGCGTTTCGACCTGGCCGTCAAAGCCTTCGAGCACACGGCGGGTTATGACGGCGCCATTGCCGACTACCTGGGCCGTAAGGTGGCCAGCGAAGAAACCACCTTCTCGCGCACGTTCAACCTGCAACTGCACAAGAAGCAGGACATGCGCTACGGTGAAAACCCGCACCAGCAGGCAGCCTTCTACGTCGACCCCGAGGCCAGCGAGCCCAGCGTGTCTACCGCTCGCATGCTTCAAGGCAAGCCGCTCTCCTTCAACAACGTGGCCGATACCGATGCTGCCTTCGAGTGCGTCAAGGCTTTCGATGACACCGCCTGCGTCATCGTCAAGCACGCCAACCCCTGCGGAGTAGCGGTGGGCGCCAACGCTCTGGAAGCATACGACAAAGCATTTGCCACCGATCCTACCAGCGCCTTTGGCGGTATTATCGCCTTCAACGTCGCCCTGGATGCCGCCACCGCTCGCGCCATCGTTGATCGTCAGTTCGTGGAAGTCATCATTGCCCCCGGGGTAAGCGATGAAGCGGCCGCTATCGTGGCTGAAAAACAGAACGTGCGCCTACTGGATGTCAGCGCACATTGGCCAGGCCAACCACAGGCTGCCTACGACTTCAAGCGCGTCAATGGCGGGCTGTTGGTCCAGGAGCGCGACGAGGGTATGGTCAGTGAAGCGGAGCTGACGGTGGTCAGCGAGCGTGCGCCCACCGAGCAAGAGTTGCGTGATCTGGCGTTTGCCTGGCGCGTGGCCAAGTTCGTCAAGTCCAACGCGATCGTGTATGCCAAGGCTGGCCAGACGATTGGCGTGGGCGCAGGTCAGATGAGCCGCGTCTACTCCGCCAAAATTGCGGGTATCAAGGCTGCCGATGAAGGGCTCACGGTGCCTGGCTCCGTCATGGCGTCAGATGCCTTTTTCCCGTTCCGCGATGGCATCGATGCCGCCGCGGCGGCTGGCATCACTGCGGTGATTCAGCCTGGTGGGTCAATGCGTGACCAGGAGGT
Source organism: Halomonas sp. 141 (assembly GCF_002810305.1). Lineage (NCBI taxonomy): Bacteria > Pseudomonadati > Pseudomonadota > Gammaproteobacteria > Oceanospirillales > Halomonadaceae > Halomonas > Halomonas sp. 141. Next base: position 63,680 of record NZ_PINZ01000001.1, on the reverse strand, counting down.
TATCGATGCGGCCAACGAAGCGGGCATTGCCATGGTCTTCACCGGCATGCGCCACTTCCGCCACTAAGCCTTTAAAAACCCCCTGCGAAGCACTTCGCAGGGGGTTTTTTTGAGGGTCACCCCAGATCGATGCACAGGTACTTGGTTTCCAGGTACTCCTCCAGCCCCTGATGCCCTCCTTCACGCCCCAGGCCGGATGCCTTGACACCGCCAAAGGGTGCGGCCGCGTTTGAAATCAGTCCGGTGTTGATCCCCACCATGCCATACTCGAGCGCTTCGGCCACGCGCCACACCCTGGCCAGATCACGCGAATAAAAATATGCGGCCAGACCATACTGGGTATCGTTGGCCATCTCGACCGCCGTCTCCTCTTCATCGAAGGGGAACACCGCTGCCAAGGGGCCGAACGTCTCTTCCTGGGCCACTTTCATGCTGTCGTTGGCAAAGCTGACCAACGTGGGCGTGAAGAAATTCCCCCCCAATGGATGCGGGTGGCCCCCTAGCAACAGCTCGGCGCCCTTGTCGATGGCGTCCTGAACGTGCTCACTGACTTTTTTGACGCCATTTTCATCGATCAGCGGGCCAATATTGACCCCTTCTCGCGTCCCGTCACCGACTTTCAGCTCGCTGTTCATGGCCACGGCCAGCTTCTCGCAAAACGCATTGATGACGCTGGACTGCACCAGGAAGCGGTTGGTACAGACACACGTCTGCCCCGCATTACGGAACTTGGCGGCCATGGCGCCTTCGACGGCAGCGTCCAGGTCGGCGTCTTCAAACACGATAAAGGGCGCGTTGCCACCTAATTCCAGGGAAATCTTCTGAACGTGCTCAGCGGCTTGAGCCATCAACTGGCTGCCCACCTCGGTCGAGCCTGTAAAGGTGATCTTGCGCACCTTGGAAGAGTGAGTGAGCGCCTCGGCAATATCCGCCGCACGCCCAGGCACGACGTTGAACACACCGCGCGGCACGCCCGCCCGTTCTGCCAACAGCGCCAAGGCGGTCGCCGAGAACGGCGTCTGGCTGGCAGGCTTCACGACGATGGTACAGCCCGCTGCCAAGGCAGCACCGGCTTTACGGGTGATCATCGCCGCCGGAAAATTCCACGGCGTAATGGCACCGACAACGCCCACGGGCTGCTTGGTCACCACGATACGCTGATTGGCTTTGGCTGCAGGAATGGTCTCGCCGTAGACTCGACGTGCCTCTTCGGCAAACCAGCGTAGAAAACTGGCCGCATAGGCAATCTCGCCGGCGGCTTCCTTGATCGGCTTGCCCTGCTCATAGGTCATCAGCATGGCGAGATCCTGCTGATGCTCCATCATCAGATCGTGCCATTTCATCAACACGTCGGCACGCTCTTGCGCTGTCATTCCGCGCCAGGCAGGCAGTGCAGCGTACGCAGCATCGATGGCGCGCTCGGTTTCTGCCTTGCCCAGCTTGGGCATATCACCTACGAGCTCACCCGTAGCGGGGTTCACCACCTTGATTTGCTCGCCGCTGTCGGCGGCTACCCAACTGCCGTCGATATAGGCAAATGGGCAGTAAAGCTGTGTTTCTCTCAGCGCTTCCATGACAAACTCCTGACCAGAGGATGGCCTTGCAGGCTCATTGACCTCTTCATGCTAAGACGAAATGGCACTCTTGACCAAGTTCTCGTCAGGAATCCTTGTACGTATCGTACCTTAACTGAGTGCGTATCGACCCTAGCTGATGAGCGTCAAAAACTCTTGCCGTGTTGCCTGGTTGGTGCGGAAGCCCCCTAGCATGACCGACGACGTCATGCTCGAATTCTGCTTCTCGACGCCACGCATCATCATGCACAAATGGCGAGCCTCGACCACGACGGCCACCCCTTTGGCCTGAGTGACCTGCTGCACCGCTTCGGCAATTTCACGGGTCAGATTTTCCTGGATTTGCATGCGACGTGCATACATATCCACGATACGTGCGAACTTGGACAGCCCCAGCACCTTACCGCTCGGCAGATAGGCGATGTGACATTTGCCAATGAAAGGCAGCAGATGGTGCTCACACATGGAGTAGAGCTCGATATCTTTCACCAGCACCATTTCATCGGTTTGCGACGCGAAGACAGCGCCATTGACCAGCTCTTCCAACGACTGCTGGTAACCCGCATTCAAAAACTGCATGGCCTTGGCAGCGCGCTTGGGTGTATCACGCAACCCCTCACGATCAGGATTCTCTCCCAGGGCAGTAATAATTTGACGGTAATGCTGGGCGATTTCGTCGGTCATGTTAGGCCTCTTCATTCGGTGCGTGTTCGCTTTTACTGGATCGCCTTGGGGAATCTGTCTCGCCACGAATGGCTCGGCACAGACATCAAAGCCCTTTCATGGGTCAGCCCTATGACTGCCTTACCCGCCGCGAGCAAAAACTTATACAGAAAATATACCTTAAAATAAATTATGTACAACGCAGTAATGCAACTGCCTATTCTAACGCACATGAAGTGGCTGTGGCAGAGTGACACGCACCCCCCTTCGTGCTTATCGGTGCTGTGCTATTATAAAGGCACAATTTTCCTGCCAAATAGGCGGGTGCACTATTTGAGATCCAATTATGTCATTTAAATCATCAGCCTATTGGCTAACGGCCTTGATGGGCACAGCGATCATCACCCCCGTGCTTGCAGCAGAACCCAAACTGACGCTGCCCAGTGGTGCCAGCGTGGGCGTAGAGGTGGTCGAATCCCTGCGCTTCGATAGCCAGCACGCTCGTCACAACGACATTCTCCTTCACCCTGCCCAGGCCGAGGGTAGCTCACACGAGCTGCCAGAGTATTGCCTGATGGTGGCTACTGCCCAACTGAGCGGCGAGCGGATACGTATCACCACGCAAGATGCTACTTGCATCGAGACCGAAGGCAGTGAAAGCGCCATCTATTCGGGAACGTTTGCCGCCAGCGCCTACGCGATGGATGGGCAATACGGGATAGAGTGCCCGTCGGGTAACTGTGAACTCTCCCCAGGCGAGGCCTTTCTACTGACCCTGGATGAAAACGTCAGTATCGATGCGCAGGACAACCCCTCCGCCGAAATCAATGCAACGCGCAGGCAGGCCAACGGGGATGGCGTCGCCAACCCTATCCCCAGCGAGCGCCCCGACCCTGACCAGGCGCCCACAGGCAATCAATAAGCTGACACCAGCAACGGCGTGAGCAGGCTGGCCTGGCGGTGCCAGGCCAGCTTAACGATTGCCTCCAGCAAGCCATACAGGCGATTCCAGCTGCAGGCTCTGCTGTTCGAGCAGACGAATGTGCTGATCCCAGTACCCCCGTTCTGCCACCCAGGGAAAAGCAGCAGGAAAAGCCGGATCATCCCAGCGAGATACCAGCCAGGCCGCGTGACGAATCAAGCGATAGGCGCGCAATGGTTCGATCAACACCAACTCATGCTCGGGGAATGCCCTCACCTCTTCATACCCTTCGATCAACTCATCCAACTGCCCACGCCAAAGCTCAGGGTCGTCTACAGGCAGCAGCATCCAGACATCCTGGATGGCGGGCGCCATCAGGCAATCATCGAAATCCACCAGCGTAAAGTCATCATCCCGCCCCAAAATATTACCCAGATGGCAGTCACCATGAGCCCGCAGATAGGCGTCGGGGCTTAGCGACACGCGCGCCAACTGCCCCATCAACTTTTCCACCACGGTCTGGTATGCCCGGGACTGGTACTTATCCAAATGCTGGCTTGTCAGGACTCGCTGCGCGGCATCGGTAACGCCATCTGTGAGCGACAAACTCTCCCGATGCTGAAACCGCTGGCGAGCGGCAACATCATGCAAGCGCCCCAAGACATTTCCCAGCGCAAACAGGTGTGCCGGGTTATCGAGCTCTGGCGCCTGGCCTACACATTGGGGGAAAAGCGCAAAGCGGAAAGTCTGGAAGTGATGCAATGAAACGCCATCAGCTGAGCACCATGGCGCGATCACAGGGACACCGGCCAGCGCCAGCTCCTTCAAGAAGTCATGCTCCTCCTGAATCGCGGCATCCGCCCAACGTCCGGGGCGATAAAACTTGACCACCCAGCGCTCGCCCTCTTCATCGCGAAACATCAGCACGCGATTTTCATAACTGTTCAAGGCAAAGGGCTCGCCTGCGGGCCAGATACCCACCGACTCGATGGCCGACATCACCAGGTCGGGCGACAGGCTGCTAAACGGGTGCGCCATGGATCACTCCTTTCATTGGGCCAGCCAGTATATCAACTCTTCTCCAGCGGCGTGCGAGACGCCGCCCACACGTCCACGCGCGTGGCACCCGCCGCCTGAGCCGCCAACGCCAGCGCATGCCCCGTGGCACCCGTCGTGACCACGTCATCGATGATGATGACCCATTCTGGCAGTGGCCCCGCCACGCGGTAGGCTCCTGCGAGGTTACGCTGACGCTCGGCTCGATTCAGCGACCGTTGCGAGGGTAGCCGCTTGTGGCACTCAGCCTCCAGCACCGGAAGCTGTAGCCGCTTTCCCAATTGTCTGGCCAACCACTGGGCCTGGTTGAAGCCTCGCTCGCGCGCCCTGGAAGGGTGCATGGGCACCGGCAACAACGCGCCCCCCAGTTGCACCGGAGGCTTGCAGAGCATCAATTCGACCAACAGCGTTCCCGCTCGCGCGGAACCATGAAACTTGAAGTCATGCACCAGTTCTGCCACGCCCTCCAGGTAGCGTAGCGCCGCCGTTGTATGCGTAAAGGCAGGGGGCGCTACCAGGCAGTGGCCACAGCGCCCACCCCCACCAGCGGGCAAGGGTTCGGCACATTGCGGGCATGCCGGCGTGTTCCAAGGCAGCTCCCGAAAGCACTGCGCGCACCACCCCTGCTCACCGCAATCCGCCGACAGGCAAAACGCACAGTAGCCCGGTAATTGGCGCGACAACCACTGGTTCACGTACTGAACCATTCGCATAGCCACCTCCTCTGCCAACTGGTTTAAAACAGGATGATTGCATTGACATTCATACGTTTATTGGTAGTATACGCAGCGTCTTCTGCGGATGTGGTGGAATTGGTAGACACGCTAGATTTAGGTTCTAGTGCCGCAAGGTGTGGGAGTTCGAGTCTCCCCATCCGCACCAATTACAACTTGTCGTGTGGTACTCTTTACCACTAGCGCAAGATCAAGAATTCGGTAGCGCCATGCTAACCGAATTTTTTTGTTTCTAGCCCTCTATTATTGATTGCTGCTGGCATGCAGTTCATCTTCCGCTATCTTTGCAGTTGACTCATGATGGCAATTGAGAAGGATCTCAACCTATGCAATGGCTCAATGATCACGCCCAGGCCATCTCTGCCGTGGCCAGCGTGTGTACTCTGTTCGTCTGGCTTTTCTATGCGCAGCTGCTCTACAACGGCTACGTTCGCCAACGACGACCCCGCATCATCGTCAATCGTGGCAAGGGAGTAGGCACCGACGCGCTTTGCCTGATCAGCAACATGAGCAGCGAAGCGATTTATATCCAGCACCTCGTGGCGGTGCTGCACACTCCAGAAGGTTCCTACCCGCTGGATATCGTCGAGTACCAGCAACAAAGCGGTGAGGAAGAAGAAGCCTGCTATCGCACCCATCAAGGCCCCTTGCCCTCTGGCGACTACCTGCATATTCAAACGTTTGGCTCGATCGTCCAGCAACTGACGCGCTACTGGAAATTGGATGCCGCATTACTGCGCGAGCAGACGCTGACGCTGGAGATACGCGTCATCGCCATTTATGGCTCGGAGGACATGCCGGTAGGGGCTGCCCGACGCTTCCACCTCTCGCTCCAGGCAGAGCCAACACGCCAACTGGTGCCGGTTCACCTGGATACGCAGCGCATGAACAGTCGCCGTGACCGTCAACGCGTTGTAGAGTGGGCAAAAGAGATTGAGCTGCACAAAGCGCAATGAGGCACTTGATCGATAATGAACAGGGAAACCAATAATGAAACCAATGATAGCCGTCTTATGCGTAGGTGTGTGTTTCACAGCATTGAACCCGCCAGCGCTAGCAGATGAGGATAGCGACCTACCTGAGTGGGCAGAAGAACACGTAGAGCCCATCCGCGCACAAGTCGGCAGTTGGGTGGATAACACATCGCGAAATATTGATGCGTTTTTTGGTGGTGGGGATACAGCTACTATTCAAAACGACTCGTACCTCCGACTTGGGCAAGAGCTCGACTGGATGGAAGGCGATGGCACAAGTGGCGACATTAGTCTTCGTTATCGAATCGACCTCCCCCTGACAGAAGAGCGCTTACGACTGGTCATCGAAAGCGATCCAGAGGAGTCTCAAGGCACGCTAGCAGATCAGGGCTCGGGCAGGCTTTACAATGATCAGCGAGACCGAAGCACCTCAACATTCGGCCTGGACTGGCTGGAGCGTCGTGATAAACGAGAAACCTGGAGCAACCGAATTGGCGCAGGCGTGAGGCTTCGAATGCCACTGGACCCCTACGTGCGTTTTACCAGTGAACGTTTGTGGGATTTGGGTGAAGGCCCTTGGCAGCTTGAATCATTTAACCGTGTCTCCTGGTTTAACAACGAAGGTTACTCTGCACGCACGACATGGGACATTGGTCGCCCTCTTTCTGATACCCATCACCTGAGATTTATTACGACAGTACAATGGCGAGAGGAAGAAGATACGCTTGAGTTTAGCGAAGTCGCACAGCTCAATCACCGTTTGAATGATCGAAGCGCCCTACGTTACTCCGCTATCGCGATCGGAGAGAGCGCTTCCAACCCTCGCATGACCAATTACTATTTACAGACCCGCTATCGAAGAGACCTGCATAAAAGCATTCTCTTTGGCGATGTGATACCAGAACTACATTTTCAACGGGAAGACAGCTATGACCCCCGCTGGGCCATGACTTTGCGTCTTGAAATGTACTTCCAACGGGCAATCCAGAGAGATTACTTTGAGTTTTAGTAACATATGTTTGCGCACGAGCACTGGCAAGCACCTGTGCTCGTGCACAACTTTTACAGCCTCAGCCCCCCATCGCACTCGATGATCCGGGCCGTAAAGTAGTCATTTTCGAAAATGAACGCGACGCTGCGCGCGATATGTTCGGGCTGCCCCAGCTGCTTCAACGGTACGCTGCTGGCAATGCGTTCCAGCATGTCGGGTCGCATGGAGGCCGTCATATCGGTTTCGATGAAACCCGGCGCCACGGTACCGGTGCGAATACCATAGCGGGCCAGCTCCTTGCCCCAGGTCACCGTCAGCGCGTGTACGCCCGCCTTGGCAGCCGCATAGTTGCTCTGCCCCATGTTGTCCGCACGTGAAATGCTCGAAATATTGACGATAACACCCGGCTGACCGGCCTCGATCATCTGGGTGACCGCTTCTCGGCCACACAAGAAAACGCCTGTCAGGTTGACATCCAGCACTCGCTGCCAGGTAGACAGCGACATGCGCTTTTCCACCACCCCCTCTTTGGCTTTCACCAACAGGCTGTCATCGGTAATACCGGCGTTGTTGACACAGCCACTTACCGCGCCCATGCGCTTGGCAATGTCGGCAAAAGACTGCTGCACCGAGGCTTCATCTGCCACATTGGTCACGAACGCCTGCGCTTCGATACCGGCCGCCGACAAGCTCGAGACGGCCTCGTCCAACGCTTCACCGCTCATGTCGAGAAGGGCAAGACGCGCCCCTTGTGCGCCCAGATGTTTTGCCATGGCAAACCCCAACCCGCGGGCGCCTCCGCTAATCGCCACCACTTGCTCATTCAACTGCATGCGTCTCTCCTTTTCGAAATCAGGGATTGTGCATTGCAGCATAGATAGCCGTCAGCAAAAAATCGACTTGGCCAACGCTTGCGCTCGCTGCAGGCAATGCAGATTATTTTTTATAATTCTGACACCATATTGACTCATTACGCCTGTTCTGGAGTCGGTCATGCCCATTCTTCTCTTTATTTCCCTGTTCACGCTACTGGACTTTGTGCTTCTTTTTACCGTGGGAAGCCGGATCGGGCTTCTGGCGACGCTGGCACTGGTGCTAGGCACGGGGTTTATCGGGCTGCACTTGATTCGCAAGGAAGGAGTCTCCAGCCTGGCGCGTGCTCGCCAGCGTATGCAGATGGGAGAAATCCCGTCCCAGGAAGTGCTCACAGGTGCGGCCCTGATTTTTGGTGGCGCCCTGTTGTTGGCGCCCGGCTTTCTCTCGGATGCACTGGGCATTGCGTGCCTGCTTCCCAGCGCGCGGCAGCTGCTGTTGAAGCTGATGGCCTGGCTAGGCGTAAAGGCCTCGCTGGTCACCCGTCAAGGCCCAGCCCCAGAGCGTGAGCCACCCCATCAGCACGAGCCTGGCTCGACCTCCTCGGAGAGTCCGCTGGAAGGAGACTTCATCAGCAAGGATGAGTCTTCTCGCAGGCATTGAGCAGCAACGGATCAGGCGCACAGATAATCCGCAATTTTTTTTATAGCGCCCCCTTGAAAGGCAGTGACCAGCCCCCACTTTTGAGTCAGCACACAACTTCGGTAATGCCTGATGGCTTACCATTGACATGAAGGCAACAGGCCTTCGCTTTCCGCGGGTGCTGCCCACGGAAATTCCTTCAAGCTAATGGCCCCAAGGGGCTTTGACACTACTCAGGAGAACGTGAGCATGAATATCCGTCCTTTGCACGATCGCGTTGTGATCCGTCGCGTGGAAGAAGAGCAGAAAACCGCTGGCGGCATCGTGCTTCCGGGCAATGCACAGGAAAAGCCCACGCGTGGCGAAATCCTGGCAGTTGGTAATGGTCGCATTCTTGAAAGCGGCGACGTTCGCCCGCTGGATGTCAAAGTGGGTGACACGGTGATTTTCAAGGACGGCTACGGCGTCGAGAAGCAGAAGATCGACGGCGAAGAAGTTCTGATCATGAGTGAAGCCGATATCCTGGCGGTCGTTGAAGGCTAAGACGCCTCGGCTACCCATTTACGTTCATCGTTCAATTTCAATTTAGGAAGTAACGAACATGGCTGCTAAGCAAGTTAAGTTCTCTGATGACGCTCGTAAACGCATGGCGCGTGGTGTAGATATCCTGGCAAACGCCGTCAAGGTCACGCTGGGCCCGAAAGGCCGCAACGTGGTACTGGACAAGTCCTTCGGCGCCCCGACCGTCACCAAAGACGGTGTTTCCGTCGCCAAAGAGATCGAACTGAAAGACAAGTTCGAGAACATGGGTGCTCAGATGGTCAAGGAAGTGGCTTCCAAGACGTCTGATGCCGCAGGTGACGGTACCACTACCGCTACCGTGCTGGCTCAAGCCATCGTTGCAGAAGGCCTGAAAGGCGTGACGGCTGGCATGAACCCGATGGACCTGAAGCGCGGCATCGACCAAGCGGTCACCGCTGCCGTCAAGGAAATTCAGGCCATGTCCGTGCCCTGCACCGACACCAAATCCATCGCTCAGGTAGGCACCATCTCTGCCAACGGCGACAAGCGCATTGGCGAGATCATTGCCGAAGCGATGGATAAAGTAGGTAAAGAAGGCGTCATCACCGTTGACGAAGGTCGCGGCTTCGAAGACGAGCTGGAAGTCGTCGAAGGTATGCAGTTCGACCGTGGCTATCTCTCTCCCTACTTCGTCACCAATCAGGACACCATGGCGGTCGAGCTGGAAGACCCCTACATCCTGCTGGTCGACAAGAAAATCTCCAACATCCGCGAGCTGCTGCCGGTGTTGGAAGGTGTTGCCAAGCAAGGCAAGCCGCTGGCCATCATCGCCGAAGACATCGAAGGCGAAGCGCTTGCCACGCTGGTGGTCAACAACATGCGCGGCATCGTCAAGGTAGCGGCTGCCAAGGCACCCGGCTTTGGTGATCGTCGCAAGGCCATGCTGCAGGATATCGCCATCCTGACCAACGGCACGGTCATCTCCGAGGAGGTCGGTCTGACCCTTGAGCAGGCAAACCTGGATCACCTGGGTACTGCCAAGCGCATCACCATGACCAAAGAGAACACCACCATCATCGACGGTGCTGGTGCAGAAGGTGACATCGAAGCACGCGTCAATCAGATCCGCGCGCAAATCGAAGACACCTCCTCCGACTACGACAAAGAGAAGCTGCAAGAGCGCGTTGCCAAGCTGGCAGGCGGCGTTGCCGTTATCCGCGTAGGCGCAGCTACCGAAGTCGAAATGAAAGAGAAGAAAGCACGTGTCGAAGACGCGCTGCACTCTACTCGCGCTGCCGTCGAAGAAGGCGTGGTACCTGGTGGCGGCACGGCGCTGGTACGCGTCATGGCCAAGGTACAAGGCCTGACCGGTGACAACGAAGACCAGAACCACGGCATCAACATGGCCCTGCGTGCCATGCAGGCGCCGCTGCGTCAGATCGTCACCAACGCCGGTGAAGAGTCTGCGGTGGTCATCAACCGTGTGAAAGATGGCGAAGGCAACTTCGGCTACAACGCACAGACCGGCGAATACGGCGACCTGTTCGAAATGGGTGTACTCGACCCTGCGAAAGTGACCCGTACTGCGCTGCAGTCTGCCGGTTCCGTTGCGGGCCTGATGATCACCACCGAGTGCATGATCGCCGACGACCCGGAAGAGAAAGAAGCTGCCCCGGACATGGGTGGCATGGGCGGAATGGGTGGCATGGGCGGCATGATGTGAGCCCCACCACCTCGCTCTGACGTAAAACGTCCTTCAGAACCCCGCTTCGGCGGGGTTCTTTGCGTGTTACCATCCCCTTTCTTCTTGGCAGCTTTCAGGTTCGACGTCCCGTGCTTTCCAATATTCGTATCGTGCTGGTACACACCTTTCATCCCGGCAATATTGGCGCCACCGCCCGCGCCATGAAAACCATGGGCCTGACCCAGCTGGTGCTGGTCAACCCACGTGCTTTTCCTGACGAAGAGGCCACTCGACTGGCGGCGGGCGCTACCGATGTGCTGGACAACGCACGCTGCGTCAGCACCCTGGAAGACGCCCTGCAGGACTGCGTTCAAGTGGTCGGGGCCAGTGCCCGATTACGCAGCATGCCGCTCCCCCACTTCGACGAACCGGACGACATGGCACGTCAGGTCATCGTCAATGCCCATCAAGCCCCTGTGGCGCTGGTGTTTGGCCGCGAGCGCTCCGGATTGACCAATGACGAGATCCGCTGCTGCACCCACCAAGTCAGCATACCGGCCAATCCGGATTACGGCATTTTGAATCTCTCGCAAGCCGTGCAGATTCTTGCCTATGAAGTGCATCGCGCCTGGCGACGGCGCGACGACAGTGATTTCGTCTATCAACGGCCCCTGGAAGCGGCGCCGCCCAGTCGTGAACAGTTTGGCTACTTTCAGGAACACCTGGGTCGGCTCATGCACGAGAGCGGTTTTTTGACCCAACCCCACGCACGCACCGAAGAGCAGTTGCAGGCACTGTTCTCACGTGCCCAGCCAAGCCGCAAGGAATTATCGCTACTCCGTGGACTACTGAGCGCCTTCGAGGCACACCTGCCCAAACAGTAAGCAGCGCACGCCAACCGCCAGACAAAAAAGGCCGCCCGCCATTTGGCGGCCTTTTTCGGATGATGCGCAGATCAAAGCGACATGGCCGCCAGCCAACCAAACGCAATCAGCGGAAGGTTATAGTGCAGGAAGGTCGGCACGACGCTATCCCACATATGGTCATGCTGGCCGTCCACGTTCAGGCCGGCAGTGGGCCCCAAAGTGGAGTCCGATGCCGGTGAGCCCGCATCGCCCAATGCCGCCGCGGTGCCCACCAAGGCCACGGTGGCCATGGGCGAAAACCCGAACTGAATCGCCAATGGGACGAAAATGGCGGCAATGATCGGAATAGTAGAAAACGATGAACCAATGCCCAGCGTAATGAACAGTCCCACCAGCAGCATGACCAGCGCAGCCAGGCCGCGATTGTCACCAAACAGCTCGAAGGCGCCCGCCACCAGAGCCTCGATATCCCCCGTGGCTTTCATCACTTCGGCAAAGCCTGCCGCTGAAATCATGATGAAACCGATGAGTGCCATCATGCGCATGCCGCTGGTGAACAGATCATCGGCCTCACGCCATTTGAAAATCCCCCCCAATGACAGCAGGCCAATGCCCACCAGGCCGCCCACGATCATGGAACCGGTATACAGCTGCAGGCCCAGCGCAGCCACGATGGCGACCCCCGACATGACCAACCCCAGCATATGAGGCTCGGCGGGCGTATGCGCCTGCTCACCCGCAGGTGCGGCCAGCGGCTTGGCGGCGTAGTGGCGCTGACCGCGATAGCTGAACAGCAGGGCGACGACCAGCCCGATGGCCATTCCGCCCACGGGGATCGCCATGGCCATGGGCACCATGCCCCGAGTGATGTCGAGCCCCGCCGCCGCCCCTGCGCTATTCAGGTTGGCCAGCAGTATGTCGTTCAGGAAGATGGCCCCAAAGCCCACTGGCAGAAGCATATAGGGTGCCGTCAGACCAAAAGTGAGCGCACAGGCAACCGCGCGGCGGTCCAGCTGCAAGCGGTTCATGACCACCAGCAGCGGCGGAATCAGGACGGGAATGAACGCAATATGCACCGGGATGGCGTTTTGAGAAGAAATCGCCACCAGCAACACGGCGCCCAGCAGCAGCATTTTCACCCGCGCCTGATGCGCTGCCGTGGCCTCCTTACCCAACAGCTTGATCAACCGCGTGGCCAGCAAATCCGGCAGGCCGGAGCGAGAAATAGCGACCGCAAAGGCCCCCAGCGTGGCGTAGGCCAACGCCACCTGGGCACCGCCTCCCACACCATCATTGAAAGCGCTGAGCGTGTCATCCAGCGACAGTCCACCCGCCAGCCCTCCTACCAGGGCCCCTACCACCAGGGCAAACACCACCGACACACGAAGAAGTGACAGCGTCACCATCACGAGCACTGCAAGAATGACTGCATTCATGGAGATATCCAGAGCTAATGGAACGTCTTTAATACGAAGTCTTCACCAGGTTCTTAAAACCAAGTTCTTGAAACCAGGCACTTAAAACCAGGTTTTTAAACCATGCCTTTAAAACCAGGCGGCGGATTTTAGCAGATAGCGCGCCCTTCATCAGGCTTATCTGATCCCCGAGTACGCTGGCACAGCGGCTAAGACTTTAGTCACAGCGCTCTTGCTGCTATGCAACAATCCTCCTAGTATCGGGACCTTCATTGATGACCGGCACTGCTAATTTAACAATGTCTTAGGAGCCTGCATGGGCATTTTCGCCATTCTCATTTCCCTGATACTGCTGATGTTACTGGCTTACAGAGGCATCTCAGTGCTGCTGTTGGCACCGCTCATGGCGTCGCTGGCAGTCCTGCTTTCCGGTGATGGCGGCCTGCTGCTGCCCATTTACACCGACACCTTCATGCGGGCGCTGGGTAACTACGTCACTCAGTTCTTTCCGCTGTTCCTGCTGGGCGCCCTGTTCGGCCAACTGATGGCCGACTCCGGTGCCGCGCAGTCCATTTCCAACGGTATCGTCAAGCGGCTGGGCACGCATCACGTGGTGCTGACCGTGGTCATGGCCTGTGCCGTACTGACCTACGGTGGCGTGTCACTGTTCGTGGTGGCCTTTGCCATCTATCCCATCAGCCGTGAGCTCTTCCATCAGGCCGATGTGCCTAAGCGGCTCATACCTGCGTCCATCGCGCTGGGTTCCTTTACCTTTACCATGACGGCCCTGCCAGGCACCCCAGCCATTCAGAATGCCATTCCCATTCCTTACTTTGGCACCAACAGCTTTGCGGCTCCCGGATTGGGCATCATTGCCGGGCTCATCATGCTGGGCCTGGGCACCTACTATCTGCAGTCCAGGGTTCGCAAGGCGGCGGCCAACGGCGAAGGCTATGGCACGCATACCGAGCGTGAAGTCGACCCCCAGCAGGACGACTCGCCCGCCCCCACGCTCCCCCTGGCAGTGGCCTTGATTCCCCTGATCATGGTCATCGGCCTGAACGCGCTGTTTACCTATGGCGTTTTCCCCGCCATGGATCTGAGCTATATCAGCGATGCTTTCGAGAACATCACCCCCAGCCGCCAGACTGGCCTGTGGGCGATCCTGATCTCGCTGCTGAGCGCCTCGGCATGGCTGATCATTACCCGCTGGAATCATTGGAAGGATCTGAAAAACACCATCAACCAGGGCTGCTTTGGCTCGCTGCTGCCAATTTTCAATACCGCCTCCGAAGTGGGCTATGGAGCAGTGATTGCCAGCCTGGCAGGCTTCATGATCATCCGTGATGCCGTGCTCAACGTTTCCGGCAACCCGCTGATTTCCGAAGCCGTAGCCATGAGCGTGCTGGCAGGCATTACCGGCTCCTCATCGGGCGGCCTGTCGATTGCCTTGCAAACCCTGGGTGATGAGTACCTGGCCATGGCACAGCAGGCGGGGATCAATCCCGAACTGATGCACCGTGTCGCCACCCTGGCGGCGGGCGGCATGGACACGCTACCCCACTCCGGGGCGGTGATCACGCTGCTGGCCATTTGCGGGCTGACGCACCGCCAGTCCTATGCCAATGTGGCCATGGTGACCATCGTGCTACCCGTGGCGGCCCTGATCACCGTCATTACCCTGGGGACGCTGTTTGGGAGCTTCTAAAGCCGCGTAAGCCATGCGATAGTTGGTTAACGTGTTAACCACCGAACAACAACGAGACCCGTCATGGCCCTTACACGACACTCCTCCCTGCTGCTGATCCTGCTGGCCAGCCTCATCATCTCTACGGCGATGGGGCTGCGCCACGGTTTCGGGTTGTTCCTCGAACCCATGAGCAGTGAGCTTGGCTGGGGGCGCGGGGTCTTTGCCCTGGCACTGGCCATTCAGAATTTGATGTGGGGCCTGGCACAGCCTTTCACCGGCGCGCTGGCAGACCGCTTCGGCGCGGCCAGAATCATCGTGGCCGGGGGCGTGCTCTACGTGCTGGGGCTGTGCTTCATGAGCCTTTCCACCAGCGCGCTGGGCATGACCCTGAGCGCTGGCCTGCTGATCGGGATCGGCCTCTCTGGCACGACCTTCTCTGTGATCCTGGGCGCTGTTGGGCGGGCGGTGCCTGCCGAAAAGCGCAGCATGGCCATGGGAATCGTCAGTGCGGCGGGCTCGTTTGGCCAGTTCGCCATGCTGCCGGGCACGCTGGGGCTGATCGAGTGGCTGGGCTGGTCGGCGGCCCTGCTGGCCATGGGCATGATTGCCGCCGTGATGATTCCGCTGGGCGCCATGCTCAAGGATCGCCCACGCCCCCATGCGCTGGGCGACCTGAGCCTGCGCGACGCGCTCAACGAAGCCGCCGGGCAAAAAGGCTTCTGGCTGCTCTGCCTGGGCTTTTTCGTGTGCGGGTTTCAGGTGGTGTTCATTGCCGTGCACTTGCCGGGCTACCTGTTCGATAACGGGCTTGCCGTGCAAGTGGGTACCACCGTTCTCGCCCTGGTGGGGCTGTTCAACATCGTGGGCACTTATACGGCAGGCTGGTTGGGGGGAATCTGGTCCAAGCCGCGCTTGCTCAGCTGGCTGTACCTGATCCGAGGCGTGGTCATTACCGTGTTTCTGGTCGCGCCCCTCAGCGCCTACAGTGCCTACGCGTTTGGTATCGCCATGGGCTTGCTGTGGCTCTCGACCGTGCCACTGACCAACGGCATCGTGGCGTCGGTGTTTGGTGTCAAACACCTCTCCATGCTGGGCGGCATCGTGTTTCTGTTCCACCAGTTGGGGTCGTTCATGGGCGTCTGGCTAGGCGGCTACCTTTATGACATGACTGGTCACTACGATACCGTCTGGCAAATCGCCATCGTGCTCTCCGTGGTGGCCGCCGCCCTGCACTGGTTCATCAGCGAAAAACCGCTGGCACGCGCCACTCCCACGCAGGTGACACCATGACACCACAAACCCTTTCGCTAGCGCTGCTGACGGTACTGATCATCGCCGGGGGAACTGCCCTTGCCTGGTGGGGGTGGCACTCGCTGGATGCGGGCCTGCTGTTGATGGGCAGTCGTTTGTGTTGAACGGTATTTTCGACCCAAAGCTTGCGCCATATCAGGCCTGCTTCATGATCATTTGATTAATATCAAGTCATTGCCCTGACGTTTACGGACTTCCCCAGACTTCATGAATATCGTCACTTCACTGCTTCATCAATTTAAAGACAGCCTCCGGGATTTGCTGCCCGTCGTGGCTGTCATGGCCTTTTTTCAGCTGGTCGTGATCGGTCAGCCGCTACCCGCAAGCCTGGCTTTCCTGGACTTGATCATAGGCTTGTTGTTTGTAGTGGTAGGCCTGACACTATTCATCAAAGGGCTGGAGCTTGGCCTTTTTCCTTTAGGAGAAAACCTCGCTCGAGCCTTTGTCGCCAAGGGCTCGATCGCCTGGCTACTGCTGTTCGCATTTGCTCTGGGGTTTGGCTCCACCGTGGCTGAACCAGCATTGATTGCAGTGGCTGCTCGTGCAGGCGAGGTGGTTGCTGCAGGGGGCCTGATTGCCAACACCGGTGAGTCACAAGCCTCGTTTGCTTTCACGCTACGAATGGTTGTTGCCTGCTCGGTAGGCACCGCCGTCATGCTTGGCGTATTGCGCATCTTCAAGGGCTGGCCGCTGCATTTGATGATTATTGGCGGCTACGCGCTGGTCATGCTGCTGACCCTTTTTGCACCCAGCGAACTCGTCGGTATTGCATACGACTCTGGGGGCGTCACAACATCGACGATTACTGTGCCGCTGGTAACGGCCCTGGGAGTCGGTCTCGCCTCGAGTATCAAGGGCCGCAACCCCATGCTGGATGGTTTTGGCTTGATTGCCTTCGCCTCCGTCATGCCGATTATTTTTGTGTTGCTCTTTGGCATTTTTGGACTCGATTTGGTCAAGGGGATCAATCCATGAATTTGCTTATTACGCTCTGGAGTACGCTACTCGATATCTTTCCTATCGCCGCGATTATTTTTGGTTTTCAATATCTTGTCATCCGCAAACGTGTGAAACGCCTGCCGCAAGTCATCGTGGGCTTTGTCATGGTTTGGGTAGGATTATCACTTTTTCTAGTGGGTCTGGAACAAGCGCTGTTTCCGATGGGAGAGCTCATGGCCGGCCAGCTGACCAATGCTGACTTTCTCCCCGGGCTCGCCGATGGCGCCCAGCGCCACTGGAGCGACTATTACTGGGTATACATCTTTGCCTTTACCATTGGCGCCAGCACCACCATCGCTGAACCCTCGCTGATTGCAGTGTCTATCAAAGCTGGAGAAATATCCGGCGGCACCATTCGACCGTTTACATTGCGCCTCGCCGTCGCACTTGGCATGGCCTTCGGCATCACGCTAGGGGCCTGGCGTATTGTCATGGGCTGGCCACTACAGTGGTTTGTATTGGGTGCCTACACGTTGGTGATCTTGCAAACGTTGCGCTCGCCAAAAAGCATTATTCCGCTCGCGTTTGATTCCGGCGGCGTGACGACTTCTACGATAACAGTTCCTATTATCGCCGCTCTGGGGCTTGGCCTGGCTTCCTCTATTCCAGGGCGAAGCGCACTCATGGATGGCTTTGGGATGATTGCGCTGGCCTGCCTGTTTCCCATCATCACGGTGATGGGCTATGCCCAAATCGCTCAATGGAGAGACCGCAGACTCAGCGTAAGGTTAACCAACGAAGGAAAACGTAATGCGCTTTAAACTCATCGTAGCACTGGTTGAAGACGACTTGACCGATGATGTCCTCAAGGCGGCTCGTGATGCGGGCGCAACGGGAGCGACCGTCATCAATAATGCCAGGGGCGAAGGACTCAAAAAAGCACGCGGCATCTTTGGCATGGAAATCACCGCTCAGCGGGACGTGCTCCTGTTCCTGACCGAAGAGCATATTAGCCGACTCATTCTGGAGTCCATCGCGGAGGTAGGTCAGTTCGATGAGACACCAGGCACTGGCATCGCGTTTCAGATAGACGTTGAAGATGCCGTGGGCGTACAGCATCAAATCAAATCACTGACCGAGGTGCTTGGTCAGCCAGCAGACAGGGAGTGAGCATGTTAGAGCATCAAAGTGCCATACCAACGGCAGAAACGATCATGCACTCACAATACAGGCTGGTCGATGGCCTGTTGACGGTTGCAGAAGGCATCGACGTGATGCGCAAACACAACGTTAACGTCTTGATCATACAACCACGTGACGCAACCGATGAGCATGGAATAGTGCTCGCAACGGACATTGCCAAAAAGGTACTGGCGGCGAATCGCTCGACAGAACGCGTCAGCCTGTACGAAATCATGACCAAGCCGGTCATCAGCGTCCGCCCCGAAATGAGCATACGTAACTGTGCTCGGCTATTTGGTCAATTTGGCCTTTCGCTAGCCCCGGTCACTAATCAACAACACCAGGTCCTTGGCATAGTGGATTACTCCTGTATCGTGACCGGGTGGGCATCCTCTTAACGTCCTAGTTGGCGATGCCGCCAGCGCCGCATCAGCACGCCATGCCGAGGCGAAAACAGCAGCGCCAGGAAGAAGCAGCTGGTGGCGACCAGGACGATGGTGCCTCCCGAAGCCACATCGAAGGCATAAGAGAGCCATAGCCCCAGCACCGCCGACCCCACACCGACACCGGTGGAAATCAACAGCATCGTTGTGAAACGCTCGGTCAGCAGGTGGGCGGTGGCGCCAGGGGTGATCAGCATCGCAACGACCAGAATGATGCCTACGGTTTCCAGGCTTGCCACGATGGTCAGGGTCAGCAGCAGAATCAGGCCGTAATGAATGACGCTGGTATTGAACCCCAGCGCCTGGGCCTGCGTGGGGTCGAAGGCGTAGAGCATCAGCGGCCTGAAGGCGAGCCATATCACCAGCAGCGCCACGACGCTGGCGGCCAGCGTGAGCATCAGCGCCGACTGCTGTACGCCCAGCACGTTGCCGAACAGGATATGCATCAGGTGCGTGCTGGAGGCCATCTTGCTGATCAGCACGATGCCCAGCGCAAAAGCGCCAGTGAACATGATACCCATGGCCGCGTCCGACTTGATGCGGGTATGGCGCTCGATGGCACCGATGCCCAACGACGTCAGTGCCCCCGTCACGAAAGCGCCAATGAAAAACGGCAGCCCCAACAGGTAGGCAATCGCCACGCCAGGCAAGACCGCGTGGGAAATCGCATCCCCCAGCAGCGACCAGCGCTTGAGCACCACGTAGCAGGAGAGCAGACCGCAGATGGCGCCCACCAGCATCGAGGTCAGCAGCGCACGCTGCATGAAGGCGTACTGAAACGCATCGGAGATGGCATCGGGTAACAGATTGATGGGCACCATCAGCGCCGCCAGCAGGCCAGCGATCAGCGCGCTGGCCATGCTATCCAGTGTATCTAACATGTTGAAATTGACCGTTATTGAGGCATCAAAGCAGGAGCACTGGTCTGTTGCAAGGTAAAGGAATCGGGGGCTGGCTGGGCGCTCACCGCCAGTTCGGCCAGCCTGCGGTCGCTGAGCATTTCATCCGGGGGCCCCGCCCCGCGGATGAAGCGGTTGATCAGCACCACATGGTCCACATAGCGGCGCGCTCCCGGCATGTCATGGGTCACCATGACAATGGTCCTGCCCGCTTCTCGCTCCCGCTTGAGCACATCGAGAATCAGCTGCTCGCTGGGCGGGTCGACGCCCGCCAGCGGTTCGTCCAACAACAGGATACTGGCCTGCTGGGCCAGCGCCCTGGCCAACAACACACGTTTTTTCTGGCCGCCCGACAGCGCCCCAATGGGACGCTCGGCCATGTCCAGCATATTCACGTCCTGCAGCGCCTTGCTCACGACGTCACGGTGGCTCGGAGCCTGCCAACGCCCAGGCAGCAGACGCCGCCATAAAGGGTCATGGCGCATGTGGCCGTAGCGCGCCGTCATTGCGGTGTCCCATACCGAGATCGGAAAGTCCCACTCGATCGCTTCACGTTGCGCCATATAGGCGATACCGCCAGCTTTGCGGCGCCGCTGAATGGGCTCTCCGAACGCCATCACCTGGCCACGCAGCGGCTTCATGCTACCGGTCAGCACATGAAACAGCGTCGACTTGCCAGCCCCGTTCGGCCCGACGATAGCCGTCCAACGCCCCGCCGGCAAGCTCAGCTGAATATTTTCGAGCACCGGCTGGCGTTGATAGGCGGCATAGACCCCCGACACCTCAATGGCAGCCGGAGGTAGTGACGAAGCACTGTTCATGATGGCTTACTCGACGCCCAGATAACGGCGCAGCAGTTCGGCATTGTGTCGCTGCATGGCAAAGTAGTCACCCGCCACACCGTCCGGCTCGCTGAGCGAGTCCACGTAAAGTGGGCCTGCCACCGGCAGCCCCGTATCACGGGCGATGCTGGTCACATGACGGTCAGAAATGGTGCTTTCCCAGAACAGTGCGGCGGGCTGGCGCTCGTTGATCAAATCGATGATGCGCATCAGCTGGCGTGGAGAGCCTTCGGTTTCGGCATTGGTGCCCCAGATGCCATCGTGCTTGAAGTGAAAGGCATCGGCAAAGTAGAGAAACGCCGCCTCGCTGGACAGCAGCACACGCCGTTCTTCGGGAATTGCCTCAAGGGTCTCTTGCAGTTCGACATACAGTGCGTGCAGCTCGTCTTCCAGCGCGCTGGCACGCTGGTGAATCTCTCCCGCCTGCTGTGGCAAGCGCTCTTCCAGGGCGTTGGCAATGGCCTGCACGTAGGCGCTGGCGGCACGCGGGTCCATCCACAGATGCGGGTCGATATCGCCTTCCATGTCGCCTATCGCAATCGACTGCGTGGGATAGCCCGAGTCCTCAGCCACGGCCAGCACGGGCACGCCTTGCGATACCGTGGCTTCCACCTGGCGCATCCACTGCTCCAGCTGGTAACCGTTGTAGAAGACGATATCGGCCTTCTCGAGGGCCGCAAAATTATCCGGCGTCAGCTCCCACTCATGCACTTCAGCGTTGATGGGCGTCAGCACGGTCACTTCAGCATCGTCACCCGCTACCCGCTGCACCAGATCGCCCAGCACCGAAAAAGTGACGGCCACGTTGATGGGCGGATGCAACAGCTCGTTGGCATACGCCGAGGACGTGCTCGCACCGAAGGCCAGGGAAGCCCCCATCAACATCCATCCGTAAGATTTCGCCATCGCCAACTGCTCCCGTGTAAACTCACATATGATATCACTGTAGCTCAAAGAAAAAGCCAAGTGCAAATAGTTTAGCCTTGGCTAACAATTATCCGTCCAAATGCGCTACCATCACCAATCAACGATGCCACTAACCTTGATAAATATTGCCAATGAGTGATCACGACCCGCGGCACGCTCCTGCCTCATGTGAGAAAAGCGGTGACGCCCTACCGCCAGTGGAGCAGCACGCTCAGCAGTATGAAACCGTGCGCAACGCTCATGAAACCGAGCTCATCGAAGATTACGTGGAGCTGATCGGTGATCTGTTGCGGCACCGCGGTGAGGCCCGAGCAGCAGACATCGCCAATCGCATGGCCGTCAGCCAGGCCACCGTGTCGAAGATGATTCGGCGACTCAACGAGCTGGGGCTCGTCACCAGCCAGCCTTACCGATCGCTGTTTCTGACCGAAGAAGGCCAGAAAGTGGCCGAAACCTCCCGCGCTCGGCACGACATCGTGCTGCATTTTCTGCGCGCTCTGGGCGTCGAAGACAGCACCGCGCGCATCGATGCCGAAGGCATGGAGCACCACGTGAGTGATACGACCCTGGCCATTATGAAGCGCTTCACCGAGCAGCAGCCGCAGTGACGGCTGGCGCAGCTATCTTGTCCTGACGCCTGATAACCCGCATCATTCAAGAAATCGTGGTTTCAGGATACTGTCATGCCGCCCGCTTCGAAAGAACGCTCCTTTCTTGCCCGCGTTCGCCATGCACTGCCCTCCCTGCATCCAGCAGAGCGGCGGCTGGGTGAATTCGTCTGCGACTTCCCCGGCGAGTTGGCCAGCTACAATGCCCAGGAGCTGGCACGCTTTGCAAAAGTTTCCAAGGCGACAGTATCGCGTTTCGTCAGGCGTCTGGGTTACGACAATTACGAAGCCGCACGCAGGCATGCCCGCGAAGAGCAGACGACGGGGTCGCGCCTGTTTCTCCCCGCTCAGCGTCTCGGCCAATCCGAATCCTGGCTTGCCCAGGGGCTGACCTTCAGCAAGGACAACCTGGACAGAACCTTTGCCGCCATCACCCAGGCCGATATCGACGCCGTCGCCCATGCATGGCTGGCGGCACGTAAAATCTGGGTCGTTGGCTATCGCGCCAGCCGCCCGCTAGCCGACTACCTACGCTGGCAGCTGCTGCAAGTGACCGGAGATATCGCCGCCATTCCCGGCCCTGGCGAAACCCTGGGCGAGCACCTTGCCGACATTGGCCCGGAAGACAGCGTCATCGTGCTGGGGTTGCGGCGCCGAGTTGCGACGACCGAACAGCTGCTGAGCAGCGCCAGGGAGTGCGGGGCCTCGCTGGTGTATATCACCGATGAAGGCACGGAGCCCCACCCTTCCGCTACCTGGCATTTTCGCTGCCATACGCACGCTTCCGGGCCGCTGTTCAATCACACTGCGGTCATGACCCTCTGTCATCTGCTGATCATGCGCACCATCGAGCTGGCCGGAGACGCGTCACGACAGCGTTTGAGCCGCATCGAAACCCTCAACGACCGCTTTGAAGAGCTTTAATCGAGCCATTTCGACGAGCGCCTGCTTTTACTGAAGCACTCTTCTAGTTCATCACCCTATCAACATGCACTTTCAAGGTGCATTTTTGTCTCTCACGCCCCATGTCGTGTTACCCCATTTTTCGGGCAACGCGTGGTTTCTGCCTGTTTTATATATGAAATTTAAATTTCATAGCTCTTGTGGCATGAAATATGGATCTACTTAACAAACGCTGCGCAGGATGCGCGGTGAGCAACACGCCCAGCCTGGCGTACCACATCGCACCCACTACAGATAACAGGAAGCCTCCATGTTCAAGCGCACTCTTCTCATGACCGCCCTTTCCGCCGCTGTGATCGGCAGCGCCGCCCACGCCGATACGCTGTCTCTCAAAGTGCTCGGCCAACCTGCCGGTTCGGGGCTGATTGCCCAGAACAAGGAGCGCCCCTTCTTCGAAAATTTCGCCGAGCACAGCGGCCTGGAAGCCACGGTTCAGTACATTCCGGTAGATGTGGCAGGCATTCCCGATACGGACGGGCTACGCATCCTCAACTCCGGTCTTTTCGACATCGTCTCGCTGCGCGGCCCCCAGGTCAGCCGTGACGAGCCCTCGGTGCTTGGGATGGACTTGATCGGCCTGAACACCAGTTTCGAGACTGGCCGGGACAATGTCATGGCTTTTTATGATTATGTGGATTCACGCCTGCAGTCCCGCTTCAACGCCAAGTTATTGGGCGTATGGCCTGCCGGTCCCCAGGTCATCTTCTGCAACAAGGATATTTCCGGCCTGGAGGACTTGAGAGGCCTGCGCGTACGGGTGGGTGACCAGAGCGCAGCCAACTTCATTGGCCAGTTGGGCGCCACCGGCATTTCGATGCCCTTCGGCGACGTGCAACAAGCGCTCTCTCGTGGCGTCGTGGATTGCGGCATCACCGGCCCTGCCTCGGCCAACGCCGGCGGCTGGCCAGAGGCAACGACCACCGTGTTGCCCATCGCTCTACAGCTGGCCATCAATGGCTACGCCATCAACCTGGACACCTGGAACCGCCTGGATGAGACCCAGCAGTCCCAGCTGGAAACGGCCATTGCCGAGCTCAGCGACGACATCTGGAGCTACTCGGAAGCGCTTTACGAAGATGCCATGCGCTGTAACGCCGGTGAGTCGCCCTGCGAGTTCGGCAACCAGTATGCGCTGACCGAAGTCGCCGTTTCCGACGCCGATCTGGCTGCCGTCACCGCCGCCGTAGAGGAAGTGTCCCTGCCGCTGTGGGCCACCCAGTGCAATAACGTGGCCGCCGACTGCGAAGCCACCTGGCGCGAAACGGTCGGCGCTCAGCTTGGCCTGTAACGTTACCAGGAGACCCGTATGACTTTTTGTGCTCGCCTGATGGGGATCCTGTTCGGCACGTTCATGCTACTGCTGGCCGTGCTGATCACGATAGAGACCCTGATTCGCAAATTCTTTTCGCTGTCGTTTGGTGGCGTCGATGAGTTGGGAGGCTACGCCATTGCGGTGGCGGCGCCTCTGGCCTTCGGCGTCGCCATGATCGAGCAGTCGCATATTCGCATCAATCTGCTGCACATGCGCCTGCCCACCACCGTCAAAGCGATCCTCAATGCCCTGGCAGCCCTCTCGTTGGGGCTGCTGGCGGCCTTTCTGCTGTACTTTACCGTGCAGACCGTACTCGACACGCATAACTACCGCTCCATCGCCCAGACCCCCTGGGCCACGCCGCTGATCTACCCTCAAGCGGTCTGGCTGGTGGCCATGGGCATCTTTGCGGCGAGCGCGGCCCTGCTGGCCCTGCAAGCCCTGCGCCTGCTGATCCGGCGAGACTGGCCCGCACTGAACCAGCGCTTCGGCCCTGCTTCAGCCAGTGAAGAACTCGAAGCCGAACTGGCCGACCTCGAGCAGCGTGAAAAAGGAGCACTGCCATGAGTATTCCGGTCATTGCAGGGGCGTTCATGGTTATGCTGGCCCTGATGCTGCTCAGCCTGCCAGTGGCGGTGTCGATTTTGCTGGTGGGCGTGGCGGGCGGCTATCTGATGTACGGCGCCCCGCTGGTGAACATGATGGGCGGCGTCGTCTGGAGCAGCCTGAACAGCCCGTCGATGCTCGCCATTCCACTCTTCATGCTGCTGGGGGAGCTGCTGTTACGCGGCGGCATCGCGGACCGCATGTATGCCGCGCTGGCGGTGTGGTTCAATCGCCTGCCGGGTGGTTTGCTGCATACCAATATCGCTACCTGCACGCTGTTCTCCGCCACCTCCGGCTCCTCGGTGGCCACCGCGGCCACCGTAGGCACCATCGCCCTGCCGGCGCTCCAGCAGTATCGCTACCCCATTCGTCCTTCGCTGGGCTCGCTGGCAGCGGGCGGCACGCTGGGGATTCTCATTCCCCCCAGCATCAACCTGCTGGTGTATGGCCAACTGGCCAATACCTCCGTCAGCCAGCTCTTTGCTGCCGGGTTGATACCGGGCATTGCCCTGGCGCTGCTGTTCTCGCTCTACCTGTGGCTCGCCCACGGCAAGGCGGGCAAGGCATCGCTGGTCGAGGTCAATGTCTCGCTTCAGGACAAGCTGTCGCTGTCGAAGCACCTGATTCCTCCCGTGGTCATCTTTGGCGTGGTCATGGGCAGCATCTACGGCGGCCTGGCGACCCCCACCGAATCCGCCGCCATTGGCGTGGTCATCGCCCTTGGCTTCATCGCCGTTGGTGGCAAGCTGACGCTGGACCTGTTGATTCACTGCTCGCTGCAGGCGGCCAAAACATCGGGTATGGTGATCATCGTCTTGATGTGCGCCCTGCTGCTCAACGTCACTATCTCGATGCTGGGGGTTACCCAGGCACTTACCCAGTGGGTCGCCTCCTTCGGCCTGACGGCAGTGACGCTGCTGCTGGTGCTATTCGTGTTTTACGTGATTCTGGGCACCTTCATGGACGCCATGTCGATGCTGGTGCTGACCGTACCCATTACCGTGCCCATGGTCATGGCGGTGGGGATCGACCCCACCTGGTTTGGGATCTTCATCGTGCTGATGTGCGAGATCGCCCTCATCACACCACCGGTGGGCATGAACCTGTTCGTGGTTCAGGGCGTGCGCAAGGATGGCGGCAGCTTCAACGACGTCATCATGGGGTCGATTCCCTTCGTGGGCATCATGGTGTTGTTCACCTTTGCCATCATGATTTGGCCAGACATCGTCATGTGGCTACCCGACCTTCTGGCGGGGCGTTGAGGCAATGACGAACAAGACTGGACCCAGCCATACAGCCCCCATCGGCAGCATGTGCCAAGCGTCGCGAACCGATACCCCGCGCATTCTGGTCATCAACCCCAATACCAATCCCCAGGTCACCCGGGAAATACGCCGCCTGGTACGGCAGTGCTCGCCTGAAGGGGTTCAAATGGAGGTCACCAATCCACTGGCGGGGCCTATCGCCATCGAAAATGCAGCGCACAAGGCCACCGCCACTCGGGAGGTCATGGCGCTGATCCAACAGCGCCAGTCCGCCGACGACGTTGGCTACATCATGGCCTGCTTCGATGATCTGGCGGTTCAAGAACTACGCGATGCAACACAGCGCCCAGTGGTGAGCCTGGCCGAGGCAGGCATGCGCGCCGCTGGCCAGCATGACCGCCCCTTCACCGTCATCACCACGTTCGAGGGCGCCGTGGAAACCATCCGCGCGCTGAGCCGTGGCTATGGCCTGGACGCGCGCTGTCGGATCGTGGCCACTGGCATGGGGGTATCGGAAACCGCTGCCCGCACGCCGCAGGCCGAACAGCGCTTGCATGACGCCATCGTGAGTTCGCTCGACCAGGGTGCCAATGCCATCGTGCTGGGCTCCGGCGCCTTCGTGGGTCGAGCGGCTCTGCTAAGTGAACGGTATGGCGTCGATATTACGGACGGACTAAGCGACGCCATCCGCTACGTGCACGCTCCTTTTCCAGCGTTGAGCGCCGAGGCTCCAGCAGGTTGATCACCCCTGCGGCTCTGCCTGCTCGGCAGCATTCCCCAGCACCCGAGCAGGCAGGCCCACCCGGCCCACGCCAGGCAGCTTCAAGGCCGGCCTGAGAATATCGACGCCCAGGCTCATGCCCAGCACGTTGAGCTCCACGCCCTCTTCCAGCGCCAGCATCAACCCCAACACCCCGCCCAGCGAAAACTGATACCCGGTGCCGCTGGGCACAGGGGCTACTACGCTATCGAACAGGAAATCCTTGCCCACGGCGGTGACCGGCAACGCCACCGCCAGGCCCTCCACTTCGCGGGTAAGCCATGCGATGAAACTGTTGCTGTTGGGGCCGGGCCACACCCGGTATAAATCGGCCTGAGGGTAACGGCCAATCACCTCTTCTATCTGGGTAATCAACTGCCCCGCTTCATCGCCGCGGTAATCGGCCAGCAGTTCGGGCGCATGGCCAAACCACGCCCGATCCGGCGTATCGGTGCTCGACACCACGGTGGGCCTACGCCAACTGAGCACCTGGTGCAGGCGGTAGTCGCTGGCATTGTCAGCTTTGGTAGCCACCCAGATATGCACCCCAAACGCGCCCCGCCAGTGATACGCCCGTGCAGCGTACACTTGCACCACCGCCTCGGGATGGGCGTCAGGGTCTGGGGCCAACCCCGCCGATGAGCGGTCCAGATTCGACCAGTGGCCATCGGTAACCACCTGGTTACTGGCCAACATCCAGGCGGGCCCGGCCAACAGCAGTGCCAACAGCACCACCACGCCCGCTATCCAACGCAGTAGACTTTTCATGAGCTTTCCGAAGTGACAAAGAGACGTTTCTGGCACGCACGACCACTCAGAAAGCGCAAAAGGCCATCAGGGTGCCAAATGGAGCCTCGTACGGGCAACAGAATCTCGACCCACAGGGAATCAAGCGAAGCAAAACTAAGGGGGAGGATATAATGGAGGCGGCCCCAAAAGCCACATCCCGGCACACGCAGCCACCACTACCGTTGCTCCCTTCCGGGCCTGGCGGGGTTCGCAGTTTAGCGTTGCGGGAGGACCTAAGGGGCCACCATGACGGCACACAAGAGAAGCGTGCCTGGCTGACCGGTGGCTACGCCCTGATTTGAACAGGGGACCCCATCATTATGAGTGATGTGCTCTAACCAGCTGAGCTACGTAGCCTTTCCGACATCAGCGGGTGCAGAGTATGCCAATCTCGTTGGCAAAAGGCAAGTCAATCGCCGCAGGTATTTCATTTCCCAATGAACAAGACAGCCTGCAAGTACCGTCAATTGCCTTTTATTGATTGAACGTTCAATAAAAAAGTGCCATGATAATTTTCATCATCCTCGAAGAGTGTTCAGGAGATCGCCGTGCCTAAGGTGGGAATGGAACCAATACGTCGTCAGCAGTTGATCAAGGCCACCATGGCCGCCATCGACGAAGTGGGCCTAGCGGAAGCGACGGTCATGCGCATTGCACGGCATGCCGGAGTCTCGGCAGGCATCATCAGTCACTATTTCGGCGGCAAGGATGGCCTGCTCGAAGCCACCATGCGCCAGATACTGACCGACCTGACCGATGCCGTTGCGGCGCGCCGCCAGGCGCTGGACGACGACTCGCCCCGCGCTCATATTGGCGCCATCATCGAAGGAAACTTCGACCGCTCCCAGGTGACCGGCCCTGCCGCCAAGACCTGGCTCGCTTTTTGGGCCAGCAGCATGCACAAGCCCGTGCTGCAACGTCTACAGCACGTCAACGACCGTCGGCTATATGCCAACCTGTGTCATCAGTTCCGGCGCGTCATGCCGCATCGCGATGCGCGCAACGCCGCGCGCGGGCTGGCTGCCATGATCGATGGTCTTTGGCTACGCGGCGCCCTGGCGCCGGAAGGGCTGGATGCGCAGGAAGCACGGCAACTGGCCCACGCCTATCTGGATCAACTGCTGGCCCACCACGGCTGCCTGAAGCACTCCACCGCTGACGCATCATATTAAGGAGAACCCCATGGCCCATCAGGACGTACTTCCTCTATATATCAATGGCCGCACGGTCGCGGCGACGTCAGGTGACACCTTCACCGTCACCAACCCCTACGATGGCTCACTGCTCGCCACCGTTGGCCAGGCAAGCCAGGGCGATCTCGACGAGGCCGTGCGCACCGCGCAGCAAGGCCAGCGTGTCTGGGCGGCCATGACCGGCATGGAACGCTCACGCATTCTGCTGCGCGCGGTGGCACTGCTACGCGAACGTAACGACGAGCTTGCCGAGCTGGAAACCCGCAACACCGGCAAGCCCATTAGCGAAACTGCCAACGTCGATATCGTCACCGGCGCCGATGCGCTGGAGTATTACGCAGGCCTGGCCCCCGCCATCGAGGGCAGCCAGATACCGCTGCGCGCAAGCTCGTTCGTTTATACCCGCCGGGAACCGCTGGGTGTGATCGGTGCCATCGGCGCCTGGAACTACCCCATCCAGATTGCCTGCTGGAAAGCCGCCCCTGCGCTGGCGGCGGGTAACGCCGTGGTCTTCAAGCCCAGCGAGGTCACGCCGCTGACGGTGATGAAACTCGCCGAAATCTTCACCGAGGCAGGCCTGCCAGACGGCGTCTTCAACGTCGTTCAAGGCGACGGAAAAGTCGGCGCCATGCTCACCGAGCACCCCGGCATTGCCAAGATATCCTTCACTGGCGAAGTGGGCACCGGCAAGAAAGTCATGGCCGCTGCCGGTGGCTCTACGCTCAAGGACGTGACCATGGAGCTGGGCGGCAAATCGCCGCTGATCGTGTTTGCCGATGCCGACCTGGACCGCGCCGCCGATGCCGCCATGATGGCCAACTTCTATTCGAGTGGCCAAATCTGCACCAACGGCACCCGTGTCTTCGTCGAGCGCAGCGTCAAGGAAGCCTTCGAAGCCAAGCTGGTCGAGCGCGTGGCGCGCATCAAGGCCGGTGACCCCATGGACCCCAGCATCAATTTTGGCCCGCTGGTCAGCTTCGAGCATCAGGAGAAAGTGCTCTCCTACATCGCCCTGGGCAAAGAGCAAGGAGCCCGCGTACTGGCCGGTGGCGAACAGTGGAATAGCGGCCCATGGGCCAACGGCGCATGGGCGGCCCCCACGGTGTTCACCGACTGCACCGACGACATGCGGATCGTGAAAGAGGAGATTTTCGGCCCGGTCATGTCAGTGCTGGCCTTCGCTGATGAAGACGAGGTGATTGGCCGCGCCAACGACACTCTGTACGGGCTGGCCGCTGGGGTGTTCACCGAGAGCCTCAACCGCGCTCACCGAGTGATTCACCAGTTGGAAGCCGGCATCTGCTGGATCAACACCTGGGGTGAGTCGCCGTCGGAGATGCCGGTAGGCGGTTACAAGGAGTCGGGCATTGGTCGCGAGAACGGCGTCGAGACGCTCAATCACTACACCCAGACCAAGTCCGTACAGATCGAGATGGGCCCGTTTGAATCGGTGTTTTAAGGCGCCCACCGCCACCGTTTGATGCTCTTTATGTCGTCTTTGCCAAGGTAAACGAATGTCGCAAGTACGTGAATTTGATTATATCGTCATCGGCGCTGGCTCAGCAGGCAACGTGCTGGCCACGCGCCTGACCGAAGACAGCGATGTCAGCGTGCTGCTGCTGGAAGCAGGCGGCCCGGACTACCGCTTCGATTTTCGCACCCAGATGCCCGCGGCGCTGGCGTTTCCACTCCAGGGTAAACGCTACAACTGGGCGTTCGAAACCGACCCCGAACCGCATATGGACAACCGCCGCATGGAGTGCGGCCGAGGCAAGGGGCTGGGCGGGTCTTCCTTGATCAACGGCATGTGCTACATTCGCGGCAATGCCCTCGATTATGACCATTGGGCCCAGCAGCCCGGGCTCGAAGAGTGGGATTACCTGAGCTGCCTGCCCTACTTCAAGAAGTGCGAAAACCGTGACATCGGCGCCAATGAGTACCATGGCAGCGGTGGCCCGGTAAGCATCACCACGCCCAAGGCGGATAACAACCCGCTGTACCGGACCTTCATCGAAGCGGCCAAGCAGGCGGGCTACCCGGAAACCGAAGACGTCAACGGCTATCAGCAGGAAGGGTTTGGCCCCATGGACCGCTTCGTCACGCCCAAGGGGCGGCGCGCGTCCACGGCCCGTGGCTACCTGGATACCGCCAAACAGCGCAGCAACCTGACCATCGAAACCCATGCCGTCACGGACGTGATCGAGTTCGAGGGCAAGCGTGCCGTGGGCGTCCGCTACGAACGGAAGGGCCAACCAACGCAGGCACGGGCACGTCGTGAAGTGCTGCTGTGTGGCGGCGCCATTGCCTCGCCGCAGATTCTGCAGCGTTCAGGGGTGGGCAACCCGGAGTGGCTGAAAGAGCTGGGCATCCCCGTGGTGCATGAACTGCCCGGCGTCGGCGAAAACCTCCAGGACCATCTGGAGATGTACATTCAGTACGAGTGCAAGGAGCCCATCTCCCTCTACCCGGCGCTGAAATGGTACAACCAGCCGAAAATCGGTGCCGAGTGGCTGTTCAAGGGAACCGGCATTGGGGCCAGCAACCAGTTCGAATCCTGCGGGTTCATCCGCTCCAACGACGAGGAGGAGTGGCCCAACCTGCAATACCATTTCCTGCCCATCGCCATCAGCTACAACGGCAAAAGCGCGGTAGAGGCCCACGGCTTCCAGGCCCACGTCGGTTCCATGCGCTCCGAGAGCCGTGGCCGCATCCGGCTGACTTCCAAAGACCCCCACGCCGCGCCCAGCATCCTGTTCAACTACATGGCCAAGGAGAAGGACTGGCAGGAGTTCCGCGATGCCATACGCCTGACCCGCGAGATCATCGCCCAACCCGCCTTCGACGCCTACCGTGGGCGTGAAATTGCCCCCGGCCCCGAGGTACAAAGCGATGCCGAGATGGACAGCTTCGTCAAGCAGCACGCCGAAACCGCCTACCACCCCTGCGGTAGCTGCCGGATGGGCGAAGACGCCATGGCCGTCACCGATGCCCAGGGCCGCGTGCACGGCCTGGAAGGGCTGCGAGTCGTGGATGCTTCGCTGTTCCCGGTGATTCCTACCGGTAACCTGAATGCGCCCACCCTCATGCTGGCCGAAAAGATCGCCGATCGCATTCGCGGTCGCGACCCCCTGCCCCGCGCCCAGGTCGATTACTACATTGCCAATGGGGCACCTGCCAAAGGAGCGGTCGCCAAAGGAACGCCTGCCACACAGGCCTGACCCGACCTGCACTCGCTGCTCCAGCAACCCGCGCCATGGCATTCGCCATGGCGTTTTTTTATGCCGCAACTGAGCTACAGTGAAGGGTATAGAGCGAACGTATAAGGCCGAAACGCTTGCACACTGCCAAGCGATTCTGCGAATATTCAAACATACGTTTAAATACCTTCAAGACCACCCACCTATGGAGAACCCCATGCTCACCCTACTACTCATCGTGCTGGCCGTGGCTGGCCTGCTGGTGGTGATGCGCCGCGAGGCAGGCGCACCTCCTGCCCTGGCCCTGCTGGGCGTACTGGGCCTGGTCGGCATCGTGCTGGGCGCCCCCGTAACGGGCACTCTGCTGCTGATCGGCGCATTGGCCGTGGCCGTGGCCGGTTTGCCCGCCCTGCGTCGCCTCTGGTTGACCCCACGCATCTTTGCCACCTTCAAGAAAGTGGCCCCCAAGGTGTCTGCCACCGAGCGCACCGCGCTGGAAGCGGGCAGCGTCTCCTGGGATGGAGAGCTGTTTTCCGGCAAGCCCCAGTGGCAGTCGCTGCTGAATTTCAAGGATGACGGCCTGAGCGAAGAAGAGCAGGCCTTTCTGGATGTGCAGTGCGCCAAGGCGGCAGGCATGTGCAACGCCTGGGACATCGCCAAGGAGCGTGCCGACCTGCCCCAGCAACTGTGGGATTACCTGAAGAAGGAAGGCTTCTTCGGCATGATCATCCCGAAGGAGTATGGTGGTCTGGGCTTCTCTGCCAAGGCGCAATCCATGGTACTGCAGAAGCTTTCCGCCAACGAAACGCTGATGGTGACCGTCGGTGTCCCCAACTCCCTGGGCCCCGGCGAGCTGCTGCTCAAGTACGGCACCCAGGCACAGAAGGATCACTACCTGCCGCGCCTGGCCGATGGCCGTGAAATCCCCTGTTTTGGCCTGACCGGCCCGCGCGCAGGCTCCGACGCCACCTCGCTGCCGGATACCGGCGTGGTCTGCAAGCAGGTCATCGATGGCCAGGAAGTGGTCGGGGTGCGCCTCAATTTCGAGAAACGCTGGATCACCCTGGCGCCGATTGCCACTGTAGTGGGCTTGGCATTCCGCCTGTTCGACCCGGAAAAGCTGCTGGGCGACGAAGAAGACCGTGGCATTACGCTGGCCTTGATCCCGCGTGACACGCAGGGCATGGAGATTGGCCGCCGCCACCACCCCATCGGCAGCCCCTTCATGAATGGCCCGATCAAGGGCAAGGACGTGTTCGTACCGCTGGACACCATCATCGGCGGCCCGGACATGATCGGTCAGGGCTGGCGGATGCTGGTGGAGTGCCTGTCGATTGGCCGCTGCATCACGCTGCCTTCGGGCGCTACTGGTACCGCCCGCTATGCGCTGGGCTGGAGCGGCGGCTTTACACGGGTACGTCGTCAGTTCAACGTGCCGGTTGCCGAAATGGAAGGCGTACAGGAGCCGCTGGCTCGCATGGCCTCGCTGGCCTACATCTCTGCCGCCACGGTATACCAGACCGCCAACCTGATCGACCACGGCGAAAAGCCCGCCGTCCCCTCGGCCATTCTGAAAAGCCAGCTGACCGAGTTCCAGCGCGTGCTGCTCAGCGATGCCATGGACGTTCACGGCGGCAAGGCCGTGACCCTCGGCCCACGCAACTACCTGGGCATCGGCTATAGCGCTAACCCCGTCGCGATCACCGTGGAAGGGGCCAACATCATGACCCGCAACCTGATGATCTTTGGTCAGGGCGCCATCCGCTGCCACCCCTACGTGCTTGAGGAGCTGGCCGCCAAGGATGCCAACGACGCAAAAGCATTCGACAAGGCGTTCTTTGGTCATGCGGGCCTGATTTTCGGCAACGCGGCCCGCGCCTTCACGCAGGGCCTCGGCCTCGGCAAGCCCAGCGTACCGTTCAGCGGCCCGGCCGTTGGCTACGCGCAGGACATCGCGCGCCTGTCAGCCGGCTTTGGCCTCTGCGCCGACGCCGCCATGGCCAGCCTGGGCTCCACGCTGAAGAAGCGCGAAATGCTCTCGGCACGACTGGGCGACATTCTCTCCAACCTCTATCTGGCGTCCATGGTGCTCAAGCAGTGGCACACCGGCAACAAGGTAGAAGGCGAAGAAGCGCTGCTGCACTACAGCCTGCAGTTCCTGCTCAACCGCGCTGAACAGGCGTTTGTCGAGATCTTCGACAACCTGCCCAACCGCACCCTGGGCAAGGTGCTGAAAGTGGTCGTCATGCCGACGGGCCGCCGCTGGAACAAGCCCCATGACGACCTGGCCCGCGACATCGCTCATCGCGTCTCTACCCAGAGTGCCCTGCGCAGCAAGCTGCTGAGCAACACCTGGGACAAGGATGACGGCGCCGAGCGCAATCCGCTGGCCCGCTACAATGCCCTTCTGCAAGAGTACGATCGCGCCGAGGCCATCTACCGTACGGTGAACAAGGCCTATGCCAAGGGCGAGCTGCCGCAAACGGCGCTCCACCCGGAAGCACGTGTGGAAGCCGCGCTGGAGAAAGGGCTGATCAACGAGGAAGACGCCACGTTCATGCGCACCTTCGAGGCCGAAGTGCTCGAAATGCTCACCGTGGATGACTTCGCCTACGATGCCTTTGCCAACGACAAGACGACGCTGATCGACCACAACGCGGCGCCTGCCAAGGCCACGCCGCAAGCAGAAACCAGCATCAAGTAAACGACGCTTGAGCGTGAATGAAACCGGCCTGACACAGGCCGGTTTTTTCGTTTATTGCCTTCCAGAGTTCAAAAATGAAACGCACAGCGCCACTTTGCTTTCCTTCGGCACCGCCCCGTCTTCTGCTCCCCCTCCTCTCCCTTCCCACACCCACTGCGCATGTATTGTGATGGGCTCTCTACGCCTAAAAGCGAATATATGAGCCCCAAAAAAGCGTTGCACGTTCGAAAATGATCAACTAGCCTTTCGTTAATGAAAATATCGCCTTGGTCGGTGGCCTGGAACAATAGAGAAACAGAGAACAAGCTGCTCGACCGATCTACCCGCGCGATAGACACACTCGTTTTCGCACTACCTGTTCATGACAACAGCTATAACAACACGCATAGCAATATCCATAGCAATATTCATAACAACGACGCTAACGAGATCGGCATGTCCTTACATCTGCAAAACATCGACCACGCCGTCGGCGGTGACCCTCATATCACGGGGGTCGATCTGGCGCTGGAACCGGGCTCTTTCAACGTGCTGCTGGGCAGGACCCTGGCAGGCAAGACCACGCTGATGCGCTTAATGGCCGGCCTGGAACAACCCACCCGCGGGCGCATTTACATGGATGGCAAGGATGTCACCGGCGTTTCGGTACGCAAACGCAACGTTTCCATGGTGTACCAACAGTTCATCAACTACCCCAGCCTGACGGTGCGCGACAACATCGCCTCACCGCTGAAGCTGGCCAGGACGCCCTCCCAGGAGATCAAACGGCGGGTCGAAAGCATTGCGGAAATGTTACATATCGAGCATTTGCTGGAGCGCTACCCCCAGGAGCTTTCCGGGGGTCAGCAGCAGCGCACCGCCATGGGCCGTGCGCTGGTCAAGGATGCCGACCTGATCTTGTTCGACGAGCCACTCGTCAACCTCGACTACAAGCTGCGTGAAGAGCTGCGCGACGAACTGCGCGAGCTGTTCAAGGCGCGCAACTGCATTGCCGTGTACGCCACCACCGAGCCCAACGAAGCGCTAGCCCTGGGCGGCAACACCGCCGTGCTGCACGAAGGACGCCTGTTGCAGTATGGCCCCACCGAACGGGTCTATCGCCAGCCCAATGGCCGTCACACTGCCGAGATGTTCTCGGAGCCCCCCATCAACATCGTGCCCGGGAAGCTGACCAGCGCCGATATCACCTTCGATCACTCCCTGCACTTTCCCTGCGACCCAGACCTGCAACGGCTGCCCGCCGGCGACTACGACTTCGGCGTGCGCGCGTCGCACATTACCCTGGAGCGGCGCTCGGCCAACGATCTGGCGCTGGACGTTCGTGTGGACGTGGCCGAAATCAGCGGTTCGGAAACCTTCCTGCACGTTCACCACGCGCGCTTCCCTCTGGTGCTGCACCTGGCGGGCATTCACGAGTTCAATGTCAACGACGCCATCCAGGTCTTTTTCCCGACCCACCAGCTGTATGCCTTCGACAAGCAAGGCAACACGGTGCACGTTCCCGCATCGACCCAGGGAGGTGTGACCCATGGCTGAAATCACGCTACAGGGGCTCGCCCATAGCTATACGAAACAACCTTCCGGCCCTGAGGATTACGCCATACGCCAGATGGATCACGTGTGGCACCAGGGGGGCGCCTACGCCCTGCTTGGCCCTTCCGGCTGCGGCAAGTCCACCCTGCTGAACATCATTTCCGGGCTGCTGGAACCTTCCGAAGGTGCCGTGCTGTTCGATGGTCAACGGGTCAATGAGCTGCCTCCTGAAGAGCGCAACATTGCCCAGGTGTTTCAGTTCCCGGTGATCTACGACACCATGACGGTGTACGACAACCTGGCCTTTCCGCTACGCAACATGAACACCCCCGAATATCGGGTAGACCCCAAAGTGCGAGAAGTCGCCGATATTCTCGATCTGACGCCGCTGCTGTCCCGCAAGGCTAAAAACCTCACCGCCGACGAAAAGCAGAAAGTTTCCATGGGCCGCGGGCTGGTACGCGATGACGTCTCTGCGATTCTGTTCGATGAACCGCTCACAGTCATCGACCCGCAGCTGAAGTGGAAACTGCGCCGCAAGCTCAAGGAAATCCACGAGCGCTTCAACATCACCATGATCTACGTCACCCACGATCAGCTGGAGGCGTCCACCTTCGCCGACAAGATCGCCGTGATGTACGACGGCCAGGTGGTTCAATTCGGTACACCCCGGGAGCTGTTCGAAACGCCCGCCCATACGTTCGTGGGCTACTTCATCGGCAGCCCCGGCATGAACTTCATGTCGGTGACTCACCACAACGATCAGGTGCTGTTTGGCGAGCAGGTCATGCCGGTGAGCCCCGCGCTTCGCGCGCAGATTGCAGCCGCCCCTTCCAGCAACGTCAAACTGGGCATTCGGCCGGAGTTCATCAGTGTCAGCAACACTCCGATCGCGAACTCGCTGCCCATCGACGTGCTGAACATTCAGGACCTGGGCACCTACTCCCTGCTGAGTTTTGCCCTCAACGGCGAGCACTTCAAGGCGCGGCTGCCCGAAGGTCATGCCGTGACAGGTGACAAGGCACACGCGCTATTACCTCAAGCGCATATGGGCCTGTACGTAGACGAATACCGGGTGGAGATCGGCCATGAACAATAAAGTCTATAACAACCGTGCCTGGCTGCTGGTGTTGCCGATGCTGGTGCTGGTGGCGTTTTCCGCCATCATCCCACTGATGACCGTGGTCAACTATTCTGTGCAGGACGTGCTGGGCCCCAATGCGCGCTTCTTTACCGGCACCGAATGGTTTGAAAGCATCCTCAACGACTCGGCGCTGCGGGCAGCTTTCGTGCGCCAGATTCTGTTCTCGCTGACCATCCTGGCCATTCAGGTGCCCTTGGGCATCGGGATTGCGCTGATCATGCCCAAGCGCGGCTGGCAGGCGTCGGCGGTACTGATACTGATCACGCTACCGCTGCTGATCCCATGGAACGTGGTGGGCAGCATCTGGCAGATCTTCACCCGGGGCGACATCGGCCTGATGGGCTGGGGCCTGCGTGAGCTGGGCTTGAACTACAACATTACCCGCAACGCCAGTGATGCCTGGGCCACCATCATTCTGATGGATGTGTGGCACTGGACACCGCTGGTGGCCATGCTCTGCTACAGCGGCCTGCGCTCGATTCCGGAAGCCTACTATCAGGCGGCCCGTATCGACCGCGCTTCCAAATGGGCCATTTTCCGCTATATCCAGCTGCCCAAATTGACCAACGTGCTGGTGATCGCGGTGCTGCTGCGCTTCATGCACTCGTTCATGATCTATGCCGAACCCTTCGTGCTGACCGGCGGTGGCCCGGGCAGCTCGACCACCTTCCTGAGCCAGTCGCTGGCCACCATGGCCATTGGCCAGCAGGACCTTGGACCATCGGCGGCCTTTTCGATCATCTACTTCCTAGTGATCCTGCTGGTGAGCTGGGTGTTCTACACCACCATCATGCACATGCAAAAAGACAAGAACACCCAAGGGGGGGCATGACATGTACCGTCTGGACACTGCCCAGCAGGGCGAGAAATTCAATACCATCTTCAGCCGCACCACCCCGGCACAGCGCCGTCGTCGCAACGCTCGCAGCCGCTGGCGCTCGCGCCTGCTGCTGGGCCTGTATCTGTTCCTGATGATCCTGCCCATCTACTGGCTGATCAACATGTCGCTGCAGACCAACAGCGAAATCCTCGGCTCGATGACCCTGTGGCCACAGAATCTGACGTTCGATAACTACCTGCGAATTTTCAACAATCCCAGCTGGTACATGGGCTATGTCAATTCGATGGCCTATGTGTCGCTGAACATGCTGATCACCATCTGCGTGGCACTACCGGCCGCCTACGCGTTCAGCCGCTATCGTTTCATCGGCGACAAGCACCTGTTCTTCTGGCTACTCACTAACCTGATGGCACCACCCGCGGTGTTTTTGCTGCCCTATTTTCAGCTCTACTACTCGGTAGGCCTGTTCGACACCCATATTGCCGTCGCGCTGGCCCACTGTCTGTTCAACATCCCGCTGGCCATCTGGATTCTGGAAGGCTTCATGAGCAGCGTCCCCAAGGAGATCGACGAAACGGCCTACATCGATGGCTACAGTTTTCCGCGCTTCTTCGTGACCATTTTCCTGCCGATGATTCGTTCGGGCATCGGCGTGACGCTGTTTTTCCTGTTCATGTTCTCCTGGGTAGAGCTACTGCTGGCCCGCACCCTGACCGCCACGGATGCTCAGCCAATCGGCATGATCATGACTCGTACGTCCACCGCATCGGGCATCGATTGGGGCACCCTGGCCGCGGCCGGCGTGCTGACCATCGTGCCGGGCATTCTGGTGGTCTATTTCGTCCGTAAACATATCGCCAAGGGCTTTGCCCTGGGTCGCACCTGAAGGAGCAACGGCCATGTCCTGGATGGTATGGACCACCCCTACTGCCATTTTCTTTTCATCGATCGCTGCCATGCTGGCGGGGATGACCCTGTGGGAGATTCTCTCGCCCACCATCGAACGCAAGGGCTTTCTCCCCATCAGCACCACGCGGGGCGACCGGCTGTTCATCGGCCTGCTGTCGGCAGCGTTCATTCACCTGGGCGTGATTGGCTTCACCACGCTCTCGATCTGGATTGCACTGGCACTATCAGCGGTTTGGCTGCTGGTGTTGATGCGCTGGGGCTGAGCGCCTACTGGGCGGTCTCGGCGTACTACCGCGGTACCAAGGATGCTCACGTTATCAGGGAAGAGCACAACAAAACGAGGTCAACATGCGTAATAACAACTTCAAACTCACTACCCTCGCTGCCAGCCTGCTGCTGGCCTCGGGGGCGCTCATGGCCGACGACCAGGAGGCACGCGCCATCGCCGAACGGCTGGTCGATGAGCACTTCCAGAACTCTACCCTGAGCCGCGAGGAGCAGATAGAGGAGCTGCTGTGGTTCGCCAAGGCTGCCGAGCCGTTTCGCGGCATGAGCATTCAAACCGTCGCCGAGGGTCTGACGACCCACGTCTACGAAAGCGAAGTGCTGGCCCCGGCGTTCAGCGAGCTGACCGGTATCAACATCACCCACAACATCATCGGCGAAGGCGATGTGGTGGACACCATGCAGAACCAGATGCAGTCCGGCAACAGCATCTATGACGGTTTCGTCAATGATACCGACTCCATCGGCACGCATATCCGTTACGGCACCACCATCAACCTGACCGAGGCCATGGCCAACGAATGGGCAGACTACACCCTGCCTACGCTGGACCTGGACGATTTCATCGGCCTGCAGTACGGCACCGGGCCTGATGGCAGCGTCTTCCAGCTACCGACCCAACAGTTCGCCAACCTCTACTGGTTCCGCTATGACTGGTTCCAGCGTGAAGACCTGCAAGAACAGTTCCGGGACATCTACGGTTACGATCTGGGCGTTCCCACCAACTGGACGGCCTACGAGGATATCGCCGAGTTCTTTACCGTCCACGTGGGCGAGATCGATGGCACCAAAGTGTATGGCCACATGGATTATGGTCGCCGTGACCCCTCGTTGGGCTGGCGTTTCCACGACTCCTGGCTGTCGATGGCCGGCATGGGCAGCCCAGGGGTGCCGTTTGGTAATCCCGTCGACGACTGGGGCATCCGCGTGAACGAGGAGAGCCAGCCGGTGGGCGCCAGCGTCAGCCGCGGTGGTGCCACCAACTCACCGGCGTCGGTATTTGCCATGCAGAAAGCCGTGGATTGGCTGCGTGACTTTGCGCCCGCCGAAGCCCAGGGCATGACGTTCGGTGAAGCCGGGCCGGTGCCTGCGCAGGGTCACATTGCCCAGCAAATCTTCTGGTATACCGCCTTCACTGCCGACATGACCGACCCCTCCGTGGCCGTGACCGATGACGAAGGCAACCCGCTGTGGCGCATGGCGCCCTCGCCCACGGGCCCGTATTGGGAAGAAGGCATGAAAGTGGGTTATCAGGACGTAGGTGCCTGGACCTTCTTCGACTCCACGCCCGAAGACCGTCGTACGGCGGCCTGGCTGTTCGCCCAGTTCACCGTGGCCAAAACCACCTCGCTGGAAAAACTGATGCACGGCCTCACGCCCATTCGTGAATCCGACATCTTCTCGGACCAGATGACCGAAATGGCCCCCAAACTCGGCGGCCTGGTGGAATTCTACCGCAGCCCCAACGAGTCCAACTGGACGCCGACCGGCACCAACGTGCCTGACTATCCGCGCATGGCACCGCTTTGGTGGCAAAACCTGGCACCGGTCATGAGCGGCGAAGTCACGCCCCAGGAAGGTCTGGACAAGCTGGCGGCCGACATGGACAACACCATGAATCGCCTGGCTCGGGCCAATGTGTTCGACAGCTATGCCCCGGTACTCAACGAAGAGCGTGACCCCCAGTACTGGCTGGATCAGGACGGCGCGCCCAAACCAAAACTCGACGATGAAATGCCGCAGGGTACCACCGTACCCTACGACGAAATGATGGAAGCCTGGATGGCCGCAGGCACTCGCTGAGCCCTTGGGCGGGCGCAAGCCCGCCCATCGTTTCGGAGTCAATGACGACCGCGTGCCAACCTGGGGCTTTTTC
Source organism: Halomonas sp. 141 (assembly GCF_002810305.1). Lineage (NCBI taxonomy): Bacteria > Pseudomonadati > Pseudomonadota > Gammaproteobacteria > Oceanospirillales > Halomonadaceae > Halomonas > Halomonas sp. 141. Next base: position 22,606 of record NZ_PINZ01000001.1, on the reverse strand, counting down.
TTGATAAGTGGATCCGCCATGAAACTGCGTAACCGTAATGTAGAGAAATTGCACACCGATGACTTTGACGCACTGATCATTGGTGGTGGCATCAATGGTGCAGCCACCGCTGCGGCGCTGGCAGGCAAAGGCGCCAAAGTGGCCCTGATTGACCGTGGTGACTTCGCTGGCAGTACCAGCATGCACTCCTCCAACCTGGTTTGGGGGGGAATCAAGTATATGGAAAGCAAGGACTTTGCCCTGGTGCGCAAGCTCTGCAAGAGCCGTAACCACCTGATCAAGAGCTACCCTTCAACGGTGGAAGAAATTCGCTTTTTGACCACCATCACCCAAGGTTTTCGGCACTCGCCCCGCTATCTGTGGGCGGGTACCTGGCTGTACTGGCTGATGGGCAATGGCTTTACACGCCTGCCCCGCCTGCTGTCTCCCAAGAAACTCAAGCAGGAAGAGCCCATCATCGATATCAAGGATGCCGTGGGCGGGTTCGAATATTCAGATGCCTACCTGCACGACAACGATGCCCGCTTCGTCTTCAACTTCGTGCGCCATGCGTTGAACTACGGTGCCGTCGCCGCCAATTACGTCGAGTCGCTGGGCGCCGAACGCGATGGCGAACACTGGGTCACCCGCGCCCGCAACGTCATGGACGGCACGACCTTCAATATTCGTTCCAAAGTGTTGATCAACGCCGCCGGGCCGTGGGTCGACCAGCACAATGCCTTGACGGGCCAGAAGACCACCCATCAGCACTTGTACTCCAAGGGCATTCACCTCATCGTGCCCCAGCTCACGGCGACCAAGCGCGTTCTGGCCTTCTTTGCCGATGATGGCCGTCTGTTCTTCGTGATCCCCATGGGCAATCGTACCTGTATCGGCACCACCGATACGCACATGGAAAACCCTGAGGTCGATGTCACGGCAGACGACATCGCCTTCGTGCTGGAAAACATCAACAAACGGCTGACACTGGACAAACCGCTGACCCAGGATGACATCATCTCCACCCGCTGCGGCGTGCGGCCGCTGGCCATCAAGGCCGAACAAGGCAGCGACCGAGACTTTCTGCAGCTGTCACGCAAGCACGTCATCGATACCAACCCGGAAAGCGCGCATATCAGCATCTTTGGTGGCAAGCTGACCGACTGCCTGAACGTGGGCGATGAAATTTCCGATGAAGTCATGAAACTGGGCGTTACCCTGCCCGACCCCAGCTTTCACTGGTACGGTGAGCCACCCGAGCCGGTCAAGCAGCAGTTCATGGACCAGGCCAAGCGCATGAATCTGGACGCCATGACGGCAGCCACCTCCTCCGAGCCGCTATCCTCTCGGCTGTGGCGACGCTACGCCGAACAGGCCATCCCGATGCTGGAAAAAATCCGCCAGGACCCTTCGGAGGCCGATATTCTCATCGAAGGCACCGAGTACATCCGCTGTGAAATCGAGCATGCCCGAGACCATGAAATGATCACCCAGCTGGAAGATTTTCTGCGTCGGCGTGCCAAGGTGTCGATGGTGGTTCATCACGAGCAGCTACGCCACTCCAGCGGGTTGCAAGAAGCCTGCCGCGTGCTGTTCGGTGAAGAGGCCGAGGCACGCCTGGCCACTTACTTTGCGGAAAACCGCGATACTTCTCGCCCCCCCAGCGAACCCGCCAGCCTGGCGTAAAAACCGCGCTTGCGGTGAACGCCCAATAAAAAGCCCCCTGCCATCACTGGCAGGGGGCCAATCAGTTCAGCAAGCGAGTGACGACCTATTCGTCGTGTACCACCGCCAGTTGAGAGTCGCCGGCCAGCACTTCATCCCAGGCCTCTTCCAGGGTACACCCCAGTCGGCTGTCGATGGTGTCGATAACCTCGACCGCGTGTTGCAGCGACTCGCGATTGCCTTTTAGCGCCAGGACCAGTTTGGCCAGATCCTGTTTACTGAAAGCGCTAGCGATACGGTCAGCTTGTTGGCTCAATTCGATGCAGTTCATGGTAAGTCCCTCATGGTATGCTCAGCCGCTGCCTGTTACGGTTCACGAAGTTTGGTAAACAAGCAGCCATCTTATTAATGAAGAATGATGACATTGCTACTCATGCTGGGCCGGGTAAGTGCCCAGTTCGGTAACTGCGAAACGGTCACAAGCGTTACAAGACCTTCGCCTTTGGCGCTTTGGTAAAACGTCAGCGCCTCGGTGTGTAGCAAGGAACCCTGCGGCGTATCGGGATAACAAGACACCGCCCTGATCCATGACTTCACTATGGTTCACGGGTGCAATACTCACAATGCACCCTTGGCAGCAGGCGCGGTTGTAGCTTGACTACAGAAACGTCAAAACCATGAAAGTGCTGATGGTTACTTTCACAAGCGCAGTTAAACGACTGTTTTAAATGAAACTTGAAAAACAAGTAAGAGTGCTAACAAAAACCTGAATACTGAAAAAACATAATAAAAAAACGCCACCCTTGTTTGGGCAGCGTTTATTGCTTGAATCCAGGCAGCAAATAGGCGTGATATAGAGACTACGTGGAGCGCACGCGGGAAACGGCATCCAACCAGCCCTGATAAAGCTGTTCGCGAGTCGCCTCCTCCATGCTGGGCGTGAAGCTCTTCTCGCAGCGCCACAGCTGTTCGATCTCTTCCAGGGTGTCGTACCACCCCAGCCGCAGCCCAGCCAGATACGCCGCCCCCAGCGCCGTGGTTTCCAGAATCGTCGGTCGATCCACCTGCACGTTGAGCATGTCGGCCAGAAACTGCATCACCCAGCTATTTTTCACCATGCCGCCATCGACACGCAGGTTGCCTGGTGCGGCATCCATGTCATCGTTCATGCAGAGCTGAAGGTCTCGAGTCTGGTAACACACCGCCTGCAGCCCGGCCGCGACGATTTCGGCGATCCCGGTATCCCGAGTCAAGCCAAAAATGGCGCCGCGGGCCTTGGGGTCCCAATGGGGGGCACCCAACCCGGTAAAGGCAGGCACCAGGTACACGCTGTGCCCGCTGCGGGTTTTCTGGGCCAAGGCTTCGGTTTCCGAGGCGTCGGCAAACAGGTTCAGCCCGTCACGCAGCCACTGCACAGTCGCCCCGGCCACGAAGATACTGCCCTCCATGGCGTAGGTGGGCTTGCCATTGATCCGGTAACCCACGGTGGTCAGCAGGCGGTTGCGGGAAACCGACGGCGTATCGCCGGTATTCACGATCATGAAACAGCCCGTGCCGTAAGTGCTTTTGCCCATGCCGGGTTTGAAGCAGGCTTGCCCTACCAGAGCTGCCTGCTGGTCACCCGCAACCCCGGCGATGGGCAAGGCAGCCCCCAGCCAGTGGGCTGCCATCGTACCAAAGTCGTCGCTGGAGTCTTTCACGTCTGGCAGCATGTTGGCGGGCACATCGAACAGCGCCAGCAACTCATCGTCCCAACGCTGCTCATGAATGTTGAACAGCGCCGTGCGCGAGGCGTTGGTGGCATCGGTGACGTGCTGTTGGCCTTCGGTCAAGCGCCAGATCAGGAAGCTGTCGATGGTACCGAAGGCCAGTTCACCCTTGGCCGCCCGTTCGCGGGCGCCCTCGACCTGATCGAGTATCCAGGCCAGCTTGGTGGCAGAGAAGTAGGGGTCGATCAGCAGCCCGGTTTTGGCCTGTACCGCCTCGGTATGGCCCGCGTCCCGCAGCGCCTGACAGCGTTCGGAGGTGCGCCGATCCTGCCAGACAATGGCGTTATAGAGTGGCTTGCCCGTGGCGCGATCCCATACCACCGTGGTTTCTCGCTGGTTGGTGATGCCGACACCGTCTATCTGTTCGGCACTGACCTGGGCCTTGGCCAGCACCTCTCGGCAAGTCGCCACCACGGAGTCCCAGATATCCTCCGGGTCGTGCTCGATCCAACCATCCTGGGGAAAGTGCTGGGGAAACTCCTGCTGGGCAACGGCCGCTACCTGGCCCTGGCGGTCGAAGAGAATGGCACGAGAGCTGGTGGTACCTTGATCGATGGCAAGAATGAAGGAGGACATGTCGTGTTCACTTTGTTGTAGGGTTCTTTCGATTTTGTCGGTTTTGTTTCGTTTTATTATGCTCCAAGGCTACGCCAGCGGCTCGCAATGCTCAAGTATGAAACTGGCCAAGGTGGCGACGCCATTCCCTTGAATCAGGCAATGTGCAGCGCCACATCGTGCTGGGTAAGCAGACGGGTAATCGACTCCGGCGGCCGACGGTCGGTGAACAGCGCATCCAGTTGCGAAAGATTGCCCTGACGCACCACCGGGTTACGGTGAAACTTCGAGTAGTCGGCGGCAAGATACACCCGGCGAGAATTGGCGATAATGGCCTGGGCCACGCGCACTTCTTGGTAGTCGAACTCCAGCAGCGAGCCATCTTCATCGATACCACTGATACCGATGATGCCGTAATCAACCTTGAACTGATTGATGAAGTCGATGGTGGCTTCACCGATGATGCCACCATCGCGCGAACGCACCTGCCCCCCGGCGATGATCACCGTGAAGTCTTCCTTGTGCTGCAGGATGGCAGCCACGTTCAGGTTGTTGGTGATGATTTCCAACCCTTGGTGCTCCAGCAGCGCCTGGGCAATCATTTCGTTGCTGGTACCGATATTGATGAACAGGGAAGCATGGTGAGGAATATGCTGGGCCATGCAGCGGGCAATCCGCTCTTTCTCTTCCAGGTGCAGCGTCTTGCGCGTGCTGTAGGCGGTGTTCACCGTGCTCGACTCGACCCCTACACCGCCATGCACGCGCCGGACGCGCCCATCATTGGCCAGGGTATTCAGATCACGCCGGATGGTCTGGGGCGTTACCGCAAAATGTTCGGTCAGTTGCTCGATGCTCATGTAACCATGCTGGCGCACCAGCTCGACAATGGCATCCTGGCGATACTGCTGGTTCATAAGCCCGGCCTGTTCGTTATTGATTGATCCATGTGCGTAATAGATTAGCAAAATTTTCGATAATCGATCACGCGAACATGGCCAAAAGCCGATGAGGTATTGCTTATAGTGGCCAGACCCACAGAATCATCGGTATCGTCACGCACATCACCACCAGCGAGAGCGGCAACCCCAGCTTCCAGTAATCACCAAAGCGGTAGCCCCCTGGCCCCAGCACCAGGGTGTTGGACTGATGACCGATAGGCGTGAGGAAGGCACAAGAGGCGCTGACGGCCACCACCATCAGGAAGGGGTCCAGGGAAACGTCGAATCCATTGGCCAGGCTGGCGGCAATGGGCGCCATCAGCAGCGCGGCAGCGGCATTATTGACCACGTTCGACAGCAGCATGGAGAGCAGAAAGAGCCCCGCCAGGGAGACGATCACCGGCCACTCCAGGCCAAAGGTCAGCAGCGCGTTGGCAATGATCGCTGCCCCGCCGCTGGTTTCCAGCGCTTCACCCACGGGCAGCATGGCCGCCAGCAGCACGATCACCGGCCCGTCGATGGCCTGATACCCCTCTCGCAGCGGCAGCACGCCGATCAACAGCGACACCAGCGCCGCCGTGCTCATGGCCACCGCAGCGGGCAGTAGATCCAGCAGCATGGCGATAATGGCGAGCACGAAAATACCGATCGAGAGCAGCAGTTTGCGCGGCTGGCCCAGGTTCAGCTCGCGGTTGGCCAGCGGCAGGCAGCCCAGCGTGGCCAGGCTGTCGGCGATCTCGTTTTCGCTGCCCTGCAGCAGCAGGACGTCACCGGTTTGAAAGCGAATGTCGCGCAGCCGCTGCTTGAGCCGGGCGCCGTCGCGGGCCACCGCCACCAGATGCAGGCCAAACTGATGATGCAAGCGCAGTTGGCGCACGCTGCGATTGACTAACATCGAGTCATTGCGCACCACCGCTTCGATCAACTGCAGCCCTTCGGTATCGACCGGTTGGCGCTCCTTCGCCGCTTGCTCGTCGCTCTCTGCTTCTGCGTCTTCCTCGGGCTCGGCAATGACGCTCAGGCCGACCTTATCTTCCAGCAGCCTCAATTCATCGGGGCCTGCCTCCAGCAGCAGGATATCGCCTTCGCGCAGCACGCCGTGGAAACGGTAGCCTGCCCGCCGGTCATCGTCGCGCACCACCGCCAGCACGGGAATGGTCTCTTCCAGCTCGTCGCGCAGCTGTTGCAGCGTCAGTCCGTTGGCTTTCGAGGCCTCGCTGACCTTGAGTTCGACCAGGTAATTAGCGGTATCGAACATGTCATTATCGGCCGACTGCGCACGTCGCCTGGGCGTCAGGCGCCATCCCACCAGCACAATGAACACTAGCCCCACCAGCGCCACAACAGCACCCACGGGCGTAAAGCTGAACATGCCGAAGTTGTCGCCCGTGATGTTGCCCCGATACGCCGAAATGATGATGTTCGGCGGAGTACCGATCAGGGTGGTCAGGCCGCCCAGCAGCGAGCCAAACGCCAGCGGCATCAACAGCAGCGAGGGCGACGTATCGTGTTCTCGCGCCAGGCGCATGGCCACCGGCAGCAGCAGTGCCAATGCCCCGACATTGTTCATGACCCCCGACAACAGCACCACCGTGCCCACCAGCACCAGCAGCTGCAGCATCAGGCGCTCCCCGACCTTGAGCACCTGATGGGCAATGACGTCCACCACCCCCGAGCGTTCGAAACCACGGCTCAGCACCAGCACGGCGGCAACGGTGATCACCGCCGGGTGGCCAAAGCCCATGAACGCATCGTCTGCGGGTACCAGCCCCAGCATGATCGAGCCGAGCAAGGCCGCCAGGGCCACCAGATCATAGCGAAAACGCCCCCAGACAAACGCCGCCAGGGTGAGTCCAAGAACCACAAACACCAACGTGCTGGGCGCAAGCCCCAAACTTTCCATGGACATAGAGTGCCATCTCCCTGAGCGTTACAGCGGCGCGACTCCCTCCGCCATTTTCTCATTACATTAGACGATCGCAGGCATGCCGTACAGCCTCTGGATAACCGTCATTCACTGCGCAGAGAACCGCAAAACGCTCGGCAAAACCGAGCGTTAGAGGCGTATCAGGGGGAAGTGCAGGTTCAGCGTCAGGAGGAGCGATGCAGGCGCGCCAGCAGGCGTTCGACGGCCTCCAGGTGCTCGGGCTCGTTATGGCACAGCCCTTGGAACACGGCGCAAACGTCCAGAAAGGCTTTCAGCTCCATGTCCGGTGCCATTTTCATCAGCCGCTTGGTCAGGCGCGTGGCCTTGGGGGGCTGGCTGGCCAGACGCGCTGCATGGGCCATGGTAGCCTCCATGAGCTGTTCAGGCTCGACCACTTCCAGCACGACGCCGTAGGCAAGCGCCTCGTCGGCATCGATCACGCGGCCCGACAGGGTCAGTTCGAAGGCACGCTGATAGCCGATCTGGCGCTGCAGGAACCAGGCACCGCCATCGCCGGGAATGATGCCCAGATTAAGAAACGTCTCGCCGAAGCTCGCCTTGCTGGAAGCAATACGTAAATCCGCCATATTGGCCAGGTCGAACCCGGCACCGATGGCCGCACCATTCACGGCGGCAATGATCGGCACTTCCACCTGGGCTAGCGCCAGCGGCATGCGCTGAATGCCCTGACGATAACGCTCGGCGACTTCTGCCACGTTGCCAGCGAAGTCGCCGCTGCGGCTGGCCATGTCCTTGACATTGCCGCCTGCACAGAAGGCGCTGCCTGCCCCTGTGATGACCAGCACCGATACCTCTGGGCAAGCATTGACCCACCGAGCCGTGGCCACGATGTCATCCACCAGTGCCGTACCGGTCAAGGCGTTGCGCACGTCATGGCGGTTCAAGGTCAGCGTGGCGACCCGCTCGTGCAGCGTCAGGGTGGCATCGGTCAAGCTGGGCAACGTCATCGTCATTGGTCGCGCTCCACGATAATGCGGGCATCCACGATGGCATACCCGATGGGGTGCCCCTGCGGATAGGCCAGCACGGGGTTCAAGTCGAGTTCCTGAATCTCGGGGTAGGCCTCCACCAGCCGCGAGACCTGCATCAGCAGAGCCACCAGGGCCGGTTTGTCCACACCGGCAGCGCCGCGCACGCCGTCGAGGACTTTCTGCGCCTTGATCTGTTCCACCATGGCGTAGGCATCCCGCTCGCTCAGCGGCAGAGCCCGGAAGGCAACGTCTTCCAGCACCTCCACGAAAATGCCGCCCAGGCCAAACATCACCACCGGCCCGAATACCGGGTCACGGAACATGCCGATGATCACTTCGACCCCTGGCTGGGCCATGGGGCTCACCAGCACGCCTTCGAAGCGGGCCCGGGGGTCGTAGGCATGGGCATTGTGCTGGATGGCCTGGAACGCCTCGCGCAGCGCCTCTGCCCCGCTCAGGTGGAGCTTGACGCCGCCCGCATCGGATTTGTGCAGAATGTCCCGCGACACCACCTTCATGGCCAAGGGCTGCTGGCCTGCCTGTTCGATGACCGATGTCAGCTCATCGGCCTGGCTTACCCACCACTGGGGGGGCACGGCAATGCCGTGTTCGGCCAACAGTGCCTTGGCTTCGAACTCGAACAGGTCGCGCCCTTCCGCGCGGGCCCCGGCGAGCAGCGCGGCTCCCTTGGCCGTGGGCTGCCAGGCCGTCTCCAGGCGCCGAACCTGCGTCAGGTACTCGCCTCGCTCGCCCAGCGCCGCCAACACCCTGACCGCGTGTTCGATGGAGGCATACACCGGCAGCCCTGATTCATGCAGGTGGCGTAGCGCAGGCGGCTTGATGGGCGCGTACAGGCTGTACACCACCAACGGCTTTTCGCTGCCCTGGGCCAACGTCAGCAGTTGCTTTGCCCCCTGCAGCTCATCGTCGGCCAGCGACTCGGAAAACCGCAGGCTGTAGCCACCAAACATGCCCACCAGGAAGACGCTGTCGACGCCGGGGTCGGCCATCACGATCTCGACACAGCGAGCCAGCAGCGACGGGCAGGCATCCGAGGAGCCCGCCACATCCACAGGGTTGTCCAGCGCCGCCTGAGGAAGCAGCACCTCCTCCAGAGCATGACGCGTGGACGGTGCCAGCGTCGCCAGGCTCAGCCCGGCTTCGGCGAGCCGGTCGGCGGCGATGGTGGCCTGGCCGCCGCCGTCGGAAATCACCGCGATCCGCTTGCCGGGCGCCTGCTGCAATTGCCCCAGGCCTTCGGCAACCGGCAGGATCTCGTCAGAGTACTGCACCACGCTGACACCCACCTGACGCAGCAGGTCTACCGTCATCTGGTAGCTGCCTGCCAGGGCGCCGGTGTGCGAGCTGGCCGCTTTTTGCCCCTGCTCGGTGGCGCCGGATTTGTACACCACCACCGGCTTGTGCGCCGTGACCTGGCGAGCCACATCCAGAAAGCGCCGTCCATCCCGAAACCCTTCCACGTAAAGGGTCGCCACTCGGGTATGCGGGTCCTCACCGAGATAGCGCAGGTAGTCGTTGAAACCAATGTCGCTTTGGTTACCGGGGCCAATATAGCTACTGAATCCTACCTGGCCGTTATGCTGTGCTTCCAGGGCCAGCGCCAGCAGCATATTGCCCGATTGCGAGACGATACCGATATCGCCTGCCCTGACATTGGCCAGGTCCAGCAGGTTGATGCGCTGATGCAGGTTGAACAGACCGGAGGTGTTGGGGCCGATGATGCGCACCCCATGCGCCTCGGCCGCCGCCATCATCGCTTCCTCCAGGGCAGCACCCGCCGCCCCGGTTTCGCCGAACCCGCTGGCCAGCACTACCGCGCCCTTGATCCCCTGACGGCCACATTCGGCAATCAGCGCCGGTACACTGGCAGCCGGGGTACACAGCAGAGCCAGCTCCGGCGTACCCGGCATGTCCGCCAGTGAGGGCCAGGCCGGAATGTCGAGGATCTGCTCCGCCTTGGGGTTGATGGGGTAGATCGCCCCCTCATAGCCGCCCTTGATCAACCCCAGCAGGGCTTTATAGCCGCGCTTGGTCGGGTCGGCAGAGGCACCGACAATAGCGATACCCGTTGGGGAAAGCAGTGTGTGCAGCGGGCTGCGGGAGCCGTGTGATTCGTTGAAGCGGTTCATGACGTGACCTGTAGGGCGAAACGGACGATAAAAGGATTGCAGGGTGGCAGCCGGCTCATTTGCCCTGAAAACGCGGGGCACGTCGTGCGGCAAAGGCATCGACCCCTTCTTGCCAATCGTCGGTGATCGAGCAGGTAAACACGGCGTCCAGCTCCTGCTGAAGCTGGCTTTCCATGCTGGTTTCGCTGGCGCGATTGAGCAGCGGCTTGAGCATCGCCATGGAGACCGGCGCCTGCCCAGCCAGCCGAGTAGCCAGCGCCTGGGCCTGGGCCATCAGCTCGGCTCCCGGATGGTTGGCCAGTGCCAAACCGATCCGAGTGGCCTCCACGCCATCGATGCGGTCGCCCAGATACAGCAGGCGGCGCGCCTGGCCCAGGCCCACCCACTGCGGCAGACGCTTCGAAACACCGCCCCCGACACAGGTGCCAATACTGGTTTCGGGGAAGCCGATCTGGGCATCCTCGGCCATGACGATGAAATCACAGGCCACGGCCATTTCTGCCCCCGCCCCCAGGGCATAGCCATTCACGGCCGCCACCACCGGCTTGCCCAGCTGGTCGATGGCTTCACAGGCATCATTGCCCAACTGCAGATAAGCCCGCCGCTGAAACAGCGAGCGCTGTGCACTGCCATGGGCTTTCATGTCCGCGCCGACACAAAAGGCGCGCCCCTCTCCGGTCAGGATCACCGCTCTTACCTGCGCTGCGTGCTGGGCAAAGCGCAGGGCGTCGAGCAGCTCTTCATAAAGGGTTTCAATCACCGCGTTCAGCCGGTGGGGTCGGTTGAACCGCAGCGTCAGCACGTGTTCATCCAGAGAGATCAGGAGCGTTTCATAGGTGGGCAGCGCGGGCGCGTCGGCAGACATGATGCTGTTGGTAACCTCGTTCGGAAAAAACAAATAAGGAAACGATTGTTCCTTTAAATAAAAAAAGAGAAACAAACGTACTGCCGAACGATAGGACACTGCCGGGGGATAATCAACACATTCGTGACAAAAACATTTATCATTGGCACAAATGTTTTACACCTCATCAAAGAGAGCCCTATGCCTGACCACGCCACCCGCCCTGCGCCCGACCTGGAAAGCGTCCACCGGCAGCTGGCCGAGCACTACGCCACGCTCAGCCCACAGCTCAAACGGGCGGCCAGCTATGTGCTGGAACACCCGACGGAAATGGCGTTTCAGTCAGTGCGTAAAACGGCCCAGGCCGCGTCGGTGACGCCTTCCACTCTGGTCCGGCTGGCCAAGCGGCTGGGCTTCGAGAGTTACGAGTCGTTTCGGGAGGTTTTTCAATCGGCGGTGCAGGCCGCACCGGTCGAGCTGAGCGGCCGTGCCAGTCGGCTCAAGCAGCAGGTTCGCAACCCGCAAGAGGCGCTGTTCGTGGAGGTGGGTGATGCCGCTTTCGACAACATTGGCAGGCTCTTCACAACGGATAATCAAGCGCGGGTACAAGACGCCGCCGAGCGCATACTGGCGGCTCGCCGGGTGGCCGTGATCGGCTTTCGCGATACCTTTGCCTGCGCTTACCACTTTGCCTACGTGGGGCGTATCGCCATGCCCGACGTGACGCTGATTCGCGGACAGGAGGGCGGGCTACTGACGGAGCTGGCGCCCTTCGACGAACAGGACGTGGTGGTGGCTTTCGGCTTCGAGCCCTACTGCGCCGAAACGGTCAAGGCGCTGGAGATTGCCCGCGCCAACGGCGTGCAGGCCATCGTGGTCACCGACACCCTGCGCTCACCGCTGGTGCCTGGCGCCAGCGTGACCTTCACCGTCGCCAACGCCACGCCTCACTTCTTTCCGTCGCTGCTCTCGGCCATTACGCTCAGCGAAGCGATTCTGGCCGAGTGCGTGGCCGTCGGCCCCGACCAGCTGGTGGATAACGTGGCCAGCTTCGAGCGGCGCATGCGCCAGCTGGGGGCCTATGTCGACGTGGACTAACCCCCGGCTCAGGCGAGCGGCTCAGGGCAGCAGAATGGTCGAGCCGGTCGTCTTGCGGCTCTGCAGCGCATCCTGGGCCTTGCCTGCTTCCTGCAAGGGGTAGCGGTTGGCGACATCGATGCGAATCTTGCCGCTTTCGATCATGGCGAAGAACTCTTCGCACATCATTTCCAGCCGCTCGCGGGTATCCGCATAGCCGTTCAGGCTGGGCCGCGTGACGAACAGCGATCCCTTTTGATTCAGGATACCGATATTAACGCCGTCCACCGGGCCGGACGCGTTACCAAAGCTGACCATCAGCGAGCGCGGCTTGAGACAATCCAGCGACATCTCCCAGGTGTCCTTGCCCACGGAGTCGTACACCACATCACACATTTCACCGTTGGTCAGCTCGCGCACCCGCTCGACGACGTTCTCTTCGGTGTAGTTGATGGTGGCCCAGGCGCCATTGGCCATGGCCAGGTCAGCCTTCTCCTGAGAGCTGACGGTGCCGATCAGCTTCACGCCCAGCGCCTTGGCCCACTGGCAGGCAATCGAGCCCACGCCCCCGGCCGCCGCGTGGAACAGAATGGTCTCGCCGCCCTTGAGCGGCTGGGTTTGACGCAGCAGGTACTGCACCGTCAAGCCTTTCAGCATACTGGCCGCCGCCGTTTCGAAGTCGATGAAATCCGGCAGCTTGACCACCTTGGCCGCGGGCAGCGTGTGCAGCTCGGCGTAGGCGCCCAGCGGGCCCTGGGCATACGCCACGCGGTCACCTACCTTGAGATGCGTGACGCCCTCGCCCACCGCATCGACGATGCCTGCGCCCTCGGTGCCCAGGCCAGAAGGCATGCTGGGGGCCGGGTACAAGCCTGTGCGGAAATAGATATCGATGAAGTTCAGGCCAACGGCCTTGTTGGCGATACGAACTTCACCGGCAGCCGGTGCGACAGGCTCGACCTCGACCCACTCGAGTACGTCGGAGCCACCGGTAGTGGAAAACTGAATACGCTTGGACATCAAAAAACTCCTGTGATTGGCGATGGGGTATCACTTGTTATGAATTATCGTTTGCCGTGAATGATCGCGTTGAATACCGCTGACCGAAAACACATGACGGGGACGGCACGGGCCCGCTATCCAACCGCGTCGGGGCGCTGAAATCAAGTCGTCCAACCCTCTGGCCGACACACGCCTGTCACGGGTACATGCTAGACTAAGGGCCATTTTATAACACGCCTGGTCACCACAAGACGGATCGTCCATGACCCACCCTGCCATTGAAGTACCCACCCTGATTGCCCACCGCGGCTACTCTGCGGCCGCCCCCGAAAACACCCTCACCGCCGTGCGCGCCGCTCATCAGGCGGGGGCTCGCTGGGTTGAGCTGGATGTTCAACTGCTGGGGGACGGCATGCCCGTGATCTGGCACGACAGCGATGTAAGCCGCTGTTCGGACGGGCGCGGCGAGCTGGCCAGCATGACCTGGCGCCAGGCCCAGGCGCTGGATGTGGGCAGCTGGTTCGGCGACCGCTTTGCGGGGGAACGCATGGCCAACCTGGAGGCCATGCTGGCGCTGCTGAATGAGCTGGAAATGGGCGTCAATCTGGAAATCAAGGTCAACAAGGGGCGCGACCCCATTACCCTGGTCGATGCGGTGCTGCCCATGCTGCTGGCAGCGCTACCTGCCGAGCGCTGCATCGTCTCCTCTTTTGACGGGGCCGCACTGGCCCACAGCCGTCGGCATGCGCCCCGAGAAGCTCTCGCCCTGGGCGCGCTTTACGGCAGTTTACCCAAGCAGTGGCGCGCCCAATGTGCCGCCATCGAGGCGTTCAGCATTCACCCCCACTGGCCCCGGCTGAAGCGCACCCAGGCCGCTGCCATGCGCCGGGATGGCTATCAGATCCTGTGTTATACCGCCAACGATCCCAGTGCGTTTCAAAGCCGCTGGGCCTGGGGCATCAACAGTGCCATTACCGACGAACCAGCCGCTTTCCAGCGCTATCTCGACAACCGAAAAGAAGGATGACAATGAAGTATCTTGGTGCCCATGTCAGCGCGGCCGGTGGCGCTGATCAGGCCGTGCAGCGCGCGGTGGAGATCGGGGCGACGGCGTTTGCCCTGTTTACCAAAAACCAGCGTCAGTGGCAGGGCAAACCGCTCACTGACGAGGCCATCGCAGCCTTCAAGCGGGCGTGCCGCATCCATGGCTTCGCGCCAGCGCAGATCCTGCCCCACGACAGCTACCTGATCAATCTGGGGCACCCTGAGGCGGAGGGCCTCGACAAGTCGCGGGCCGCCTTCATCGATGAGATGCAGCGCTGCGAGCAGTTGGGCCTGACGCTGCTGAACTTCCACCCCGGCAGCCATTTGAACAAGATCAGCGAAGCCGACTGCCTGTCGCGCATTGCCGAATCCATCAACCTGGCTCTGGATGCCACTCAGGGCGTGACCGCGGTCATCGAAAACACCGCAGGCCAGGGCACCAACCTGGGCTGGCGCTTCGAACATCTGGCCAGCATCATCGAGCAGGTGGACGACAAGCGCCGGGTCGGCGTTTGCATCGACACCTGCCACGCCTTTGCCGCAGGCTACGACCTGCGCAGCGCCGAAGCGACCCGCGCCACGCTGGACGAACTGGGCAGCGTGGTGGGGTTCGAATATCTGCGCGGCATGCACCTCAACGATGCCAAAAGCGACTTCGCCAGCCGTGTGGATCGGCACCACAGCCTGGGGCAAGGCAACATTGGCCTGGCGGCCTTCACCACGATCATGCAGGATGCGCGCATCGATGGTATTCCCATGATTCTCGAAACCATCGAGCCCGAGATCTGGGCCGACGAGCTGAATTGGCTGCGCGCTCAGGCCCCGGAGGCCGCCCCCGGCAGGTAGTGAATCACATCGTGAAAGCGTAACCGCGACGTACCGTTGTTGCGCATGGCGTGGGGCCGGTCCGCGAAAAAGCGCAGCCCCTCGCCAACGCCCAGGGTTTGCCAGCGCTCGTCGATGCGCAGCTCCATCTCGCCTTCCACCACCACGATGTGCTCCACCACGCCGCTGGCATGGGCCGTGGATTCGCTCATGGCCCCCGGGGCCAACTCGATCAGGAACATCTCGAACCCCAGCAGGGGGTCGTAGGGGAACAGCAGGCGCGCCTGCATGCCCGCGCTGTCATCCCCCCACACCGACTCCCACCCATCCCGATGCAGCTCGCCCAGCGCGGGCTTGTCACTGTCGAACAGGGTAGAAAACGACACCCGAAACCCGCTGGCGATCTTCCACAAGGTGGCCACCGTGGGGCTCGACTCCCCACGTTCGATCTGCCCCAGCATCGCCTTGCTGACCCCGGTTTCACTGGCCGCGCGATCGAGGCTCCAGCCCCGCTCCTTGCGCAGCTGCTTCACCGTTCCTGAAATATGCTCGGCAATGGTATGCGGCGTTAAAGCCATGCGACTCTCCTGACGGTCGGATTCAGATAGCGGGGTTGGTCGGATGACTATCATGCCAGAAAAAGGTTGTGCGTCATAACGCACAATGTTAGCGTAGCCGTCCGTGCGCTATAGCGCACGCTCAACATAACCACGTGGGAGCCACCCATGGACACGCCAACGACGCTGCCCTCTTCATCATCTGCCTCGCCTCATCTATGGCGGGACATGAGCCTGTCTACGCTGATTGCCGGTTTCGTCGCCGTCATCATCGGCTATACCAGCTCCGCCGCGATCATTTTTCAGGCCGCCGCCGCTGCGGGCGCCTCCACGGCCCAGATCAGCTCCTGGCTATGGGCGCTGGGCATCGGCATGGGCATCACCTCGCTGGGGCTTTCGCTGCGTTACCGCATGCCGCTGCTGACCGCCTGGTCGACGCCGGGAGCCGCCTTTCTGGCCACCAGCCTGCCGGGAATTCCTATCGAAGAGGCCATCGGCGCATTTCTGTTTTCGGCGCTGTTGATCACGCTGTGCGGTGTCACCGGGCTGTTCGAGCGTTTGATGCGCCATATTCCTGGTGCCATCGCCTCGGCCCTGCTGGCGGGCATTCTGCTGCGTTTCGGGCTGGAGCTGTTCAACGTCATGGAAAGCCAGTGGCTGCTGCCGCTGGCCATGCTGGCTGCCTGGGTCGCGGGGCGGCGCTGCTGGCCCTCACTGGCGGTGCCGGGAGTCCTGCTGGTGGGCGTGGGGCTGGCCCTGTGGCAAGGCCAGATCTCGACCCAGCCGATCCCGCTGGCGCCTACGCTGCCGGTCTTTACCGCCCCGGTATTCAACCCGATGACACTGATCAGCATCGGCATTCCGCTGTTCGTCATCACCATGGCGACCCAGAACCTGCCCGCCGTCGCCGTCTTGCGGGCGGCAGGCTATCGCCCCAACAGCTCACCGCTGATCACCTGGACCGGTGGCGCCACCCTGCTGCTGGCGCCGTTTGGCGGCTACGCGCTCAACATGGCGGCCATCAGTGCGGCGGTATGCCTGGGCCCAGACGCCCATCCCAACCCCAGGCGGCGCTACACCGCCGGGGTGGCTGCCGGGGTCTTCTATATCGCCATGGGCATCTTCGGAGCCACCGTGACCGGGGTGTTCAGCGCCTTGCCTAGCGTTCTGGTGATGGCACTGGTGGGCATTGCCCTGCTGAGCACGCTGGGCACGGGCCTCGCGGGCGCTTTCGAGAAGAGCGAACAGCGCGATGCCGCCATCGTGACCTTCCTGCTCACCGGTTCCGGCGTGACGCTACTGGGACTGGGCGGGGCTTTCTGGGGCCTGGTGGCGGGGCTTGTGGTACTCAAGATCAGCACATTCAGCGCCCGCGCGCACCAGAAGGATCGCTAAAAAAACGCCCCGCCATCGTGAATGGCAGGGCGTCTATCGGCCAGCGGTGTACGGTGGTTACATCACCGTTGGTTCCATGTTGGCCAGGCGCTCTTCATCGAGCACGCCGGACATGCGCACCATGGCCAGCGCTTCATCCAGGCTGCTCATCTCTTCGATGACCAGCAGCTCGTTCTCCAGCGTTACCGGCTGACCGGCCTTGTCGGACAGCAACTTCTCTAGCGAGGCCACGTCCATGGCATCGTCGAGATGATGAATATCCACGGACGCACTGTTCTCGCTGGGCAGGTAGATAGTGCCGTTGGAGAAGTCCACGGCGTAGGCGATCACGCCCGGCACGATGAAGAACAGCAGGCCAACGCTATTGGCAATGGCGACCACGGGGTCGACATCACCGCTCAGCTGGCCTTTGCGTTCCGGATAGAAAAGCGTACCGCACCCACTCAATGCCACAATGGAGACACCAACGACCGCCCCCGTCAACCAACGGCGCACTGCTTGCTGCATGGAGGTTCCCTCGGAATTTTCAATGTAACGATAGCCATCATATGAAGTGACACGCTTGTTATAGGCGCAGGCTATCGCGTTACAAAACGGGTCGAGTTTAGCATATTTCGTGCTAAGCACACGCCCTGACGTCTACACAGGATTTTGCCGCCTTCCCCGCTTGGCCGTACAATGCCGCTTTCAACGCTGGATTAAGCGCAACGCGCTTCTCATACTCAGCACCATCGACAACCCAAGGAATGCTCACGCCCATGCGCGCCAGCCAACTATTGATCGCCACCTTGAAAGAAACCCCGGCCGACGCTGAAGTCATCAGCCACCAGTTAATGCTGCGCGCCGGTATGATTCGCCGTCTGACCTCGGGCCTGTATACCTGGCTGCCGCTGGGCCTGCGCACGCTGCGCAAGGTCGAAGCCATCGTGCGTGAAGAGATGAACCGCGCCGGGGCCCAGGAAGTACTGATGCCCGCCGTACAGCCCGCCGACCTGTGGCAGGAGTCGGGCCGCTGGGAGCAGTACGGCCCCGAGCTGCTGCGCCTGACGGACCGCCACGACCGCGACTACTGCGTGGGCCCCACCCATGAAGAGGTCATCACGGACCTGGTGCGCCGGGAAATTTCCAGCTACAAGCAGCTGCCGGTGAACTTCTACCAGATTCAGACCAAGTTCCGCGATGAAATTCGCCCCCGTTTCGGCGTCATGCGCTCGCGTGAGTTCATCATGAAGGATGCCTACTCTTTCCATCTCGATGAAGCGTCGATGAAAGAGACCTATCAGGCCATGTACGATGCCTACACGCGTATCTTCACGCGCCTGGGGCTCGACTTCCGCCCGGTGATTGCCGATAACGGCTCCATCGGTGGCACCGGCTCCCATGAGTTCCATGTGCTGGCCGACTCCGGCGAAGACGATATCGTCTTCTCCAACGCTTCCGACTACGCCGCCAACATCGAAAAAGCCGAAGCTTTGCCTGCCCCGTTGGGCAGCCAGGTAGAGCGCAGCGCGCCCAGCGAAGAGATGCGTCTGGTCGACACCCCCGATGCCAAGACCATTGCCGCCCTGGTCGAACAGTTCAACCTGCCTATCGAAAAGACCCTCAAGACGCTGATGGTCCACGCCGCAGAAGGTGGCCTGATTGCTCTGCTGGTGCGTGGCGATCACGCGCTGAACGAGGTCAAGGCGGAGAACCTGCCGCAGGTCAAGGCACCCCTGACCATGGCCAGCGAAGAAGAGATTCGTGCAGCAGTAGGAGCCGGCCCGGGCTCCCTGGGCCCCGTGGGCCTTGACATGCCGATCATCATCGACCGCAGCGTGGCGCTGATGAGCGACTTCGGCGCGGGCGCCAACGTCGATGGCAAGCACTACTTCGGTATCAACTGGGAGCGCGACGCCCCCCTGCCCCAGGTCGCCGACCTGCGCAGCGTGGTAGAGGGCGACCCCTCGCCGGATGGTCAAGGCACCCTGCTGATCAAACGCGGTATCGAAGTGGGTCATGTGTTCCAGCTGGGCCAGAAGTACTCCCAGGCCATGAATGCCAGCGTACTGGGCGACAGCGGCAAGACCAGCCACCCGTTCATGGGCTGCTACGGCATTGGCGTGACCCGTGTGGTCGCCGCTGCCATCGAGCAGAACCACGACGATGCAGGCATCATCTGGCCCAACGCCATCGCGCCTTTCCAGGTGGCGCTGGTGCCCATGAACGCCCACAAGTCTCAGCGGGTGCGTGAAGAGTCTGAGCGCCTCTACCAGGCACTCACGGCGGCAGGTCTGGACGTGCTGCTGGATGACCGCGACACTCGTCCCGGCGTCAAGTTCGCCGACCTGGAACTGATGGGCGTGCCGCACCGCCTGGTGATCGGCGACCGTGGTCTGGACAACGGCGAGCTGGAGTACAAGGGCCGCCGCGACAGCGACGCCACCATGGTGCCCGCCGACACGATCGTCGAGTTCCTGCGTGACAAAGCGGGCCTGGCACAGGGCTGATCGCCCCCTCATGCTGCACGGCCTGGTGCGAGCCCTGATCCTGGGGCTCGCAGTAGGGGCCAGATCATGCCCTTCTGGGTCGCCGAGCTGGGCCTGCCCATGGACGACCTGACCGAACCCAACCGAAATCTGCGCTACGGCAGCACCATTCTGGCTCACTATCTTGCCGTTGAGCGGGGTGACTTCACCCGCGCTTTGGCTCGCTACAACGGCAGCCTAGGGCAAACCTGGTACCCCGAGCGGGTATTGAAGGCCTGGCGCGACCATTGGCGTTAGCCGTTCACCCTGTCAACCTCTGCTTCAACACTGTGCAGTAAGCCCGCCTTAGCCAGATTGGCCAGCAACTGTGCCACGTCACGCGTTACCTGCAGCAGCGACGCCCCTTCGAAGAACGCCACGAGCGTCTCACTCAATTCCTGCAGGTTCATCGGCTCATGCTGCAATAGAGCCCATACTGCGCGGCTGGTCGCGTTCATCCGATGAATATCCCCCCCGTTCTGGCCGATCACAAACAGCTCATCGCCCAGCGACCACTCGAAGGCCGCCGGGCTGGTGTGCCAGCGGCGTGTGTCGTCCAACGGCAGCGCCGCCACTGCTGCCCGTTCAGCACTTGCCACCGATTCCCCCTGCTGCCGATCTGCTGTGAACGGCTGACCCTCCCAGCGCTGTGCCAACCACAGGGCTGCCTCATAAGCATCCGAGTATCGCAGCAGAAAGCACGGTAGCCGCTGCAGTAGCGGCAGGAAGCGCTCCATCAGCGCCTGATCCGACTCGTGCTCGGCAAAGTTCTGTTGCAACAACTGCCACAGGCCATCACCGGGCTTCAGGTGTGTCAGCTGGGGGGCCGCCAATGTGGGGTCTCGGTCGATCAGCAGCACGGCCCCCAGCGGGGAGCGGTCGCCATGGGCTGCCAGTTGGGAACTCGACAAGTTCAGATAACCGTAACGGTCGTCGAAAGGACCAAGATGGCAGGCCACGAAGTGCTGAAAATCTACCGACAAGGCTTCAGGGACCGGTAACCGCAAACGCGGCGCCACGCCAAGCGCGATGCCTTCACCTTCAGGATTGAGCGCCAGCACATCATCCCCGAACACTCGGCAGCCTGCAGCAGCAAATGCCGAGGTCAAGGTGCTTTTTCCAGCACGGTGGGCATCGGGAAAAATCACCAGCTGCCCGTTGAGTTCCACCGAGCCACAGTGCAAACCCACCAGCTCAGGGTGGCAATGCAGGAACGCCCCGGCCAAATCGGCGACGACGCTACAGGCAGTGCCGACATCAGTGTCCAACAAGGCACCTTGGGGCAGCGCGGGAGCTTCCTGCCAGTAGCCATCGGGGTGCTGCCAAACGCAGATTTCGGGCGCTTCAAGCAACGCCGGGCAGCGTTCGATGGGCCAGCCTGGCATCGCCTGCTGCAATATGGGCAACAGCTCCTGTGCCTCTACCAGTCGCAGACAGGGGCCAATACTGGCCAGATGGTAGTCGTGCTCATTAGGGATGGCCATGATGGGTTACCACCTGGGCAGCACGCGACTAAGGCGGATTTCGATGACGCCATCACGCTCCCAGCGGGATCGATGAGGACGAGAGTAGCCAGCCCGACGACGATCATAGGGACGGTAGTAACGCTCATCACGATGGGCATGATGCTTGTGCCGAGGGCGTGAATAGCTGGGGCGAGAATAGCTGGGCCGCGAACGGCTGTGACGTGAGCGACGGCCACGCGCCTCCGCCTGCCCCATCGACAGGAACGTAGGAGCGACATAAAGCGCTGCGGCACCCAGCCCAAGGCTGGCCAGCACCTGGCGGCGCGAGCGGCGCTTTTGCAATACCTCTTCAGTTTCATGGGGCATGGTGATCCTCCTGATCAAGGTAATTGAGCAAATTAACGAACACCGTTTCGTAAATCACTCTAGCCAAGCTCAGTGACCGACACCAGACGCCTTCAATGACTTCCCTATTGTTTACTCTTTTTTACCTCTCAGGGTTTTATCGTTAGAGCAAAAACATGACTTTTCAACTGATGAAGGACACTTTACCAGAGCATCAGGCCAAAACCCTTCAACGGCTGTCAACTGATTTACCACAGGATCGAGTAGGAGGGGGAGTCGCCTCCCCCGTCCTCTCACACCACCGGGCAAACGGATCCGTACCACGGCGGTTCCTGTCCCCCATTATCGGGCTGAGCTTCGTTCCGCTGAATTCGCTCGCCTGTGTGCTCTGAGCGCTTCGACAGTCTTTGGGCTTCCGGCCCGCCATACAGTTATCGAGAGCCCTCCGGGGAGGCTTCTGCTCGTACACATCAGAGAGTGGTCAACTATCCACTCGTGACAGGTTCAGCCCTTCAGCTCTTGGTTAGAGAGCCTAATATGGCCTCTGCTGACTCCTGTTCGCCCATCCCGACACCTCACGGTGTCGGTAGCCAGTGGCAGGCGAACAGGCCTCCCAGGGTAAGACGCGCGACCTTCCTCCCATCTACCCGCCGCATCTACTTCCACATCTTCTGGATAGCTATTGGGCTTCGAGTTTCATGGCCCTCTCGCCCAGATGTGGCTGCCTCATATGCGGTTCCTGTTCGTCGGGCCAGGAGTTTGCCTACAGCTTCCTTCAGATTCCGCCTCACGACGAACACCCTTGCTGTTCAGCTAACGGTTCCCGCTATCAGGGTCCGTAGGGGACTTTCACCCCCAAGTCATCCGGCCAACCACCACGGCGGACCGGATAGCGCCTAATTGGCGCTGCGCGCCATGCCTGGCGCACTATAAAAAAGCCGGCCCAGTGGGCCGGCAAAAGGAAGTTTACACTTACCATGTAAACCCCCTCCCCTGACGACTGCTACAGCCTGCTGGATCAAGGCTTCTTGCGTTCATCCTTGCGTAGATGATCACGCACCACGAAGCCAACCCAGCCCACCATAAACGCGATCACCAATGCGACAGTTACCAAGCCGAAAATGACTACATCGTCCCAGTACATGATGTTCCCCTCCCGCCGTGATGTATGAGGCCATCGTAGCGGTTTTGAGAAGGGGAAAACTGACCTGGGTCAACCTTTGAAAACCACCGCACTATGGGGCGTCGCGAACTTGATGTACGTCAGTTTTAGCAAAACCCCGCGTAAACCCTCGCCCAGTCGGGCGGGGATACAAGCGGGCAGCGCGCTAGCGCTGCTGGGGGTTGATTTTCGCCCCTCACCGGCTAATATGGATATATATACAGCTTGATAAGCCGCAATGCCATGCTGAAAGCCACTAAAGTCCGTATCTACCCGACCCCTGAACAGGCTGATTTCTTAAATCAGCAGTTCGGCGCGGTGCGGTTTGCATACAACAAGGCACTGCACATCATCAGTACGCAGTACAAGCGGCATGGCACCAAGCTCCGGGCTAAGAAAGACCTCAA